>CAYVTA010000089.1:0-8400 GCA_964454355.1 uncultured Eubacteriales bacterium
AAAATATCTACTAATATTTTATACGACATTGAAAGAAATGTCAAGAAAGAAGTGTGTAAAAAAATTGAATAGTGAAATCTTCGTTGATAACTTTGCCGGTGGTGGCGGTGCATCTACGGGAATTGAGCTTGCAATCGGCAGAAATGTTGATATTGCAATCAATCACGATCCCGATGCAATCGCAATGCACAAGGCAAATCATCCGAATACAAAGCATTATTGTGAAGACGTGTGGGAAGTGAATCCTGTTGAAGCTTGCAACGGTCGTTCTGTTGCACTTGCCTGGTTCTCTCCCGACTGCAAACACTTTTCAAGAGCAAAGGGCGGTAAGCCTGTTGATAAAAAAATCCGTGGTCTTGCCTGGGTTGCAATCAGATGGGCTTTACTTGTAAGACCCCGAGTGATAATGCTTGAAAATGTTCCCGAAATTCAGACGTGGGGACCTCTCGGAGCAGACAGCAAACCTATCAAGGAGTGTGCAGGTGAAACATTTCAGGGATTTATTCTTGCACTTACAACAGGAATACCGAAATCACACCCTGCATTTGCGGAGATGTGCAATGCTCTTGAAATATCCGTTGATTCTGATGAAGCAGATAAGCTGTCAGAAGGTCTCGGATATAAAGTTCAGTACAGAACAGAAAAATCCTGTGATTACGGAGCACCGACAACAAGGACAAGGTTCTATATGATTGCCCGCTGTGACGGTAATGAAATTGTGTTCCCCGAGCATACTCATGCACCGAAAGACAGTGAAGCTGTTAAGAAAGGTGAAAAACTTCCGTACAGAACCGCAGCAGAATGTATTGATTGGAGCATTCCTGCTAAGAGCATCTTTGAAAGGGATAAACCGCTTGCAGAAAACACTCTTCGCAGAATTGCAAGAGGAATTAAGAAGTTCGTTATTGACAATCCTGAACCTTTCATTGTGACTGTAAATCATTCAGGTGATGCTTTCAGAGGTCAAAGCATTAACGAACCTTTGAAAACAGTTACTGCAAAACACGGTTATGGAATTGTTACACCTTCAATCATGAGTAATAATACAGGAAATGTCGGTGCAAGTGCTGATTCTCCGCTTCCTACGGTAACAACGGGAAACAGAAACTTTCTTGTAGCTCCGTCACTTGTTCAATATCACAGTGAGACTGCCGATAACGAAGTCAGAGGACAGGAAGTAACTGAGCCGATTATGACGATTGACACAAGTCCCCGATATGCTCTTGCCTGTGCTCACATCATGAAGAACTACGCAGGAGGATATACAGGAGCCGGTACAAAAGCAGACGAACCGCTTGACACCGTGACTGCTGTTGACCATAACAGCCTGGTAACAGCGAATCTGATTACACTCAGAAAGAATATGGACGGTCAGAAAGTGGACGAGCCTATTTCAACGATATCGTGCAGCGGTGCACATCATGCGGAAGTACAGGCTTTTCTTGTTAAGTATTTTTCAACAGGCAAAGCAAAGCCTGTTGACGAACACCTTGATACTGTTACTACAAAGGACAGATTTGCTCTTGTAACGGTACACGGTGAAGAGTACATCATTGCTGATATCAGAATGAGAATGCTTCAGCCAAAGGAACTGTTTAAGGCTCAGGGCTTTCCCGATGATTACATAATTGACAGGGATTATGAAGGTAACGAGTATTCCAAATCAAAACAAGTCGCAAGATGCGGAAATGCGGTCACACCGCCTGTCGCAACAGCACTTGTCCGGGCAAACCTGCCTGAGTATTGTAATGTGGGGGTGATGGGATGAGTCTGATTGACTACACAGTCTACGGCAAGATAGATAAAGTTGAACTTGCTATTATGAATCTCAAAATGATGGCTCCCGTTGAAACAGGCAGAAGCGATAAACCATATTATGTTGCATATTCGGGCGGTAAAGACAGCGATGTTATTCGCATTTTATGTGACCTTGCAGGAGTAAAACACGAACTGTGGCATAATCACACAACTGCTGATGCTCCCGAAACAGTCCGATATGTTCGTTCTATTCCCGGTATAAACATTTCAATGCCTGATACAAGTATGTGGCAGTTGATTGTAAAAAAGAAAATGCCGCCTACAAGACTTGTGAGATATTGCTGTTCTGAATTAAAAGAACGAGGCGGACATGATCGAATGGTTGTTACAGGTGTCAGAAAAGCTGAATCATCAAAACGGGCAGGAAGAAAATTCTTTGAATCAATTGTATCTGACATTAAAAAAAGGACATCGTTTGATGCTGAACAGTTGACACTTAACAACGATAATACCGAGCATCGTGAAATGGTTGAACAGTGCATACGGCAAGGCAAAGTTGTTATAAACCCGATTGTTGATTGGACAGACGATGATGTCTGGGAGTTTCTGAATCATTACGGGTGCAAATCAA
The DNA here is from genome assembly GCA_964454355.1 of uncultured Eubacteriales bacterium. Taxonomy (GTDB): domain Bacteria; phylum Bacillota; class Clostridia; order Oscillospirales; family Acutalibacteraceae; genus UBA1081. The sequence goes on from CAYVTA010000089.1 coordinate 2,390, forward strand.
ATCCGTTGTATGAATGCGGTTTTAACAGAGTCGGTTGTATCGGTTGTCCGATGGCATCAAAAAAGAGATATTTTGAATTTGAGCGATATCCGAAATATAAAGATCTGTACATTCGTACTTTTCAAAAGATGATTAATGCTAATCCCGAATTGTACCAATGGCAAAGCGGTGAAGAATGCTTCGCATGGTGGATGGGTGAAATTAAGCCGTCAATTAAAGAACAACAGACTTTTGCAGATATTCTTGAAGATCTGAGGTGGGAATATGACTTGTGATACCTGCAAAAACAGTAACAGAGAATTTGATTGCCCGATACTGAAATATGATGCAGATAATCATTGCTTTGAAGACTGTCCTGAATATGAAGAGGTGAAAAAGATGAACTATATAGAATTTCTCAACTCAAAGGTCTGTGTTGCTGTAAACAGTGGATTTGATATTGATGATTCCGAGCTTTCGGAATGCTTAAAACCGCATCAGCGTGAAGCTGTAAAATGGGCAATCAAAGGCGGTTGCCGTGCATTGTTTGAGCGTTTCGGTTTGGGTAAGACAGTACAAGAGCTTGAATTCTGCAGACTTGTTATAAACCACGAAGGCGGACAGGCACTTATTGTAATGCCTTTAGGTGTCAGACAAGAGTTTATACATGATGCCGTGGAGCTTCTTAATATGCCGAAGCCCAGATATGTAAGAACCATGGCAGAGATAAAAGCAGCAAATGAGCCTGTTCTTATCACAAATTATGAGCGTTTGCGTGACGGTGATATAGATCCGAGCTGTTTCACGGTTGTATGTCTTGATGAAGCATCTGTGCTCCGTTCTTTCGGTTCAAAAACATATCAGACATTCTTACCTAAATTCAAGAATGTAAAATACAAGCTCGTAGCTACTGCAACACCCGACCCGAACAAATACAAAGAGATAATTCATTATGCGGGATTTCTCGGTGTAATGGATACGGGACAGGCTCTTACAAGATATTTTCAGCGTGACAGCACAAAAGCAAATAATCTGACTTTGTACCCTCATAAAGAAGCTGAGTTTTGGTTGTGGGTTTCGTCATGGGCATTGTTTCTGTCGAAACCTTCTGATTTAGGTTTTGATGATGCAGGCTATGACCTGCCACCACTTGAAATCAGGTACCACAAGTTAAGCTCAGATGTTAAACAGGATTATGACAGAAAAACAGGTCAGATTGTCATATCAAATGATGCCGCTGAAAGTCTGACTGCAGCTGCAAGAGAAAAACGAGACAGTATACCTGCCCGAATAACAGAAATGAAATCCATTGTTGAAGCAAGTCCCGAAGATCACTTTATATTGTGGCACGACCTCGAAGCGGAACGCCATGCCATAAAGAAAGCTCTTCCCGAAGCTGTAGAAGTTTTCGGTTCACAGGATATCGACATCAGAGAAAAGAATATTATTGATTTTTCAGAAGGTAAAATCAGACTTCTTGCAACAAAGAAAGAAATATCCGGACAGGGATGTAATTTTCAGAAGCACTGTCACAGAGCTATATTTGTCGGAATTGATTATAAGTTCAATGATTTTATACAGGCAATTCACCGTATTTACAGATTCCTTCAGACGGAGAATGTAATTATCGACATTATATATACCGAAAATGAGCAATCTGTTCTTGATGAACTACTTGCAAAATGGCAGCGTTTTGACCGACAGCAAGAAAAGATGCAGGAAATTGTAAAAGCAAACGGTCTGAGCAATAACGAGATCATTTCAAAAATGACCCGAAGCATAGGAGTGAAAAGAGTGAAAATCGAAGGTAGAAAATATACGGCGGTGCTTAATGATTGTGTGCAGGAAGTGCAGACTCTTCCGAATAATTCAATTGACCTAATACATACGTCAATTCCCTTCAGTAATCACTATGAATATACACCGTCATATAACGATTTCGGACACAACGAGAATAATGACAGATTCTTTGAACAGATGGACTATTTAACGCCTGAACTTCTCAGAGTCTTAAAGCCGGGTAGAGTTGCTGCGATTCATGTTAAAGACAGGGTTCTTTTCGGTAATGCCACAGGTGACGGAATGCCGACAATAGATCCGTTCTCTGAAATGACAGTATTTCATTATCTGAAACATGGTTTTAAGTATATGGGCAGAATTATTGTTCTTACTGATGTCGTGCGTGAAAATAATCAGACATACAGGCTTGGTTGGTCTGAACAGTGCAAAGACGCTTCAAAAATGGGCGTAGGTTGCCCGGAATATGTGCTGTTATTCCGTAAGCTGCCAACTGATACAACAAGAGCTTATGCAGATGAACCTGTGCATAAAACAAAAGATGAATATTCAAGGGCAAGATGGCAGCAGGATGCACATGCATTTTACCGTTCGTCCGGTGACAGGCTCTTAAGCAAAGAAGATCTTAAAAATATGTCTATAGACCAATTGCAAAAAGCCTACAAGAAGTATTCTGTTTCAAATGTATATGACTTTTCAGAGCATGTGAAAATGACGGAAGAGCTTGACAAGCGTGGCAAATTACCTGCAACTTTCATGGTTATGTCACCTGCTTCATGGTCCGATATGATATGGGATGATATCAACAGAATGAAGACTCTGAATACATCTCAGAGCAAGAAAAGACAAGCTTTACATGTTTGTCCTTTGCAAATTGATATCGTTGAAAGAATCATTAACAGATATTCAAGTGAAGGTGAAACTGTACTGGATCCTTTTGGTGGTCTTATGACGGTACCTCTTACGGCAATTAAAATGGGTCGAAAAGGGTACGGCATAGAGCTGAATCCCGATTATTTCCGTGACGGTGTAGGTTATCTGAAACAGTATGAAGATTCTCAGGAACAAATGACACTGTTTGATTTTACTAATTAAGGAGCTTATGGATATGAATATAGAAAAAACTGAGATATCGGAGAAGTTGAAAACCCTCAAAGCTTTAACACCTCTGAAATCTGCAAATCCGATACCCGGCATTTTGCTTGAGAACGGAAAACTTATGACTAACAATTTTGAAATGTCGGCAACGGCAGATATTGAATGTGACCTGTTTGAAAACTTCGTTATCCCCGCTGATGCAATTGATTATATCAACAGTTTACCTAACGGAAATATAAACATCGAATATGACGGAAAAAAGGTTACTGTTGAATCAAAGAAAAGCAAATGTACATTTCAGACGATAAAACCTGCAGATTATTCCATTCCCGAAAATCTGAAAAAGACAGAACAGAACACAGAAACATGTGTGTTTGACCGTGACGAACTTTTTACGGCGATAAACTCAGTTATTTATGCCTGTGATTTTAAATCTACAAGGGAAACACAAAAAGGATTATTGTTTTGTGCAGACGGAAGTAATTTGAGCATTGTCGCTGCGGACATGCACCGAATCGCAAAAACAACTATACCCTGTGACAAAGTATTCAAAATTATCATTCCCAAAGAATCATTACAGAAAGCTTCTTCAATTCTTATTGATGGTAAAATCACTTTTAATGTCAGCAATACTACAATATCACTTACAAATGATGTTTATAAACTGACATTAAGAGCTATCGCAGGTGAATTTCTGAAATATGAAAGCATCTTTCCGCAGAAATATGAAGCGAAATTCACTATTGACAGAAAAGCTGCAATTCAAACTTTCAACAGAGCAATATTATGCAGCAGCGGAAAACCATTATTTACAAAACTGTCGTCAAATGGTGATTCTCTTATTGTTCACCTTGAGGGTGGCATCAATGATTTTACAGAGGAACTTCTTATTGAAGGTGAAAACACAGATGGCTTGATTGTCGGAATTAACCCTCGTTTGCTTTTGGAATGTTTCAAAGCTGTTGATTGTGAAAAAGTCGAGGTCAGATATATTAACTCATTAAGTCCCGTCGTAATCAATGCCGGTAAAGTTTCTGCTGTGATTCTTCCCGTAAGGCTTAATTAACGATTAAGGATGTGACTGCAGATGATGAATAAGAGTGATAACTTCAGCAAAACCATAAAAGTCGGCAGAATTGCCAGTGTTTCTGACTTAAGAACAAATATAACATCCGGCAGACAATGTGTTGAATTTACAATTGCAATTAACAAGCCCGATGAAAAACCTGATTATTATAATTGTATAGCTTATAACGCTGTAGCCCGCAACATGGACAGATACATCCGCGTTGGTCACAAAGTGCTTGTAATCGGAACTGAAAGTATCATTTCAAAAAAGGGTCATAACGGTATGCAATACAAATCAATTTATGTGGATGCAGATTTTGTATTTTTATATGAATCGGAAACAACTGTTACAATCCTCACGGTAATACAACAATTATTATCTTATTGCAAAGGAGCAATGTGGAAATGATTCATGAAAAGGGAGAAAACCAAGAATAAAAAAAATAATTGGTGTGGATATTGCAAAGAAACCCAAGGTTGAAAAACTTGAGTGTTACATTGTTTATTGTCCAACATGCGGGTGTATATTTGACTATATCTTTTCTGAAAAGAAAACAAAGGTGTGCAAAAATTGCGGTCAGTTTCTTGATTGGAGTGAGGATGAATGAAAACTTGTAAAGATTGTTATCATTATAAAGCCTGTCACCGTAAGGACAGGGAAATACCTGCAAACACTTGCAGAACATTCAAAGACAAATCCCTTGTTCTTGACCTGCCGTGTGCTATAGATGCGGAAATTTTTATGCTAAAAGACCGATACAAATGTAAGAAAATTGTAAAAACAGATATAGTAAAAGCTCATATAGTTTGTTTTACTGTTGGTGAAGCTAAAAGAGTTGTTGCTGATGTCTGTGATGAAGAAGGCGATTTTTATATTGCTCTTGGTGCAGAAGATTTTTATTTAAGCTATGAAGCAGCCGAACAGGCGTTAAAGGAGCGTGAGCAATGAACAATGATGAGATATTAAAGCATATTCAAGAAATGCTTAAAAGTGATTACTTTGCAAACAATGAAGCATTTCAAAGCTTCATTAAACAATCGTCTATAGCAACATCTACTATTGTGCAAGCAGTTGTTGGTTTTTATAATTCAATGATTACCCTGTTTACAGATTCATTAATTTCACTAATTACTGATTTTGTGGATTTTCTTCCAGAACAGTTTAACGAACTTATCAAAGAGTCATCAGCTGATTTATCAGACGTTGCTCCACATATTAAACATCTTGCATTACATAGTAAAAAAATCAGAGTTCGAAAAAAGAATTATAAACGTATTTATAAAAAGCAAAAGATACCTTAGCTATATTACATTATATATTATATAAGTTCGTCGGCACCGAAAGGTGCTATCGGGCTTGTAATGGGATATTAAATTTAGAACCATTTTTAATGAGATTATTCAACACAAAAAAATATATGTGCTCCCCGCCGCAAAAGATAGGGGGTGTCGGGGGGAAGAAATGCGAGCGGTTCTTACTGTCTTCCCCCCGACATACCTAAAGAAGAAGGAAGTGTGTAAAATGAGAAGTTATAATCGTGAAAATCTGATCTTTCACGGTAATTATCTCGACGTGAATGTTTTCCCTGTTTTTACGGATAGCAGACCAAAAGGAGTTCGCAGAAAAAAGGCAAAGCCTACATCAGAAGTTCAACAACTGCTTAACGAAAAATATGCAAAAAACAAAAACTCTTATTTGATCAATCACAATTTTACGCCTGACGATTTAGTTATTCATCCTACTTATGACGATTATGCTTTGCCTATATCTGCAGAGGAAGCCATTAGAGATATGAAGAATTATCTTCGTAGAATAAAAAGAGCAATGCAAAAAGAGGGCAAAGAGCTAAAATATTTTGCGGTATATGAGCAATCAAGAACAGGTAGACATCATCATCACATAATAATCTCAGGCGGCTTGACGTATCAACAAATTCAAAATCTGTGGGGCTATGGTATTGTAGAAATATCACCGCTTTATTTCAACGAGTACGGAGTTGAAGGTCTCACAAATTACATAACAAAAGAAACAAGCGGAAAAAAGAAAATCATGCATTCAAGAAATCTGA
>CAYVTA010000090.1:0-8384 GCA_964454355.1 uncultured Eubacteriales bacterium
CCGAACGGCACGTACGGTGGTGTGAGAGGAGGGAGAAAATCCCTCCTACTCGATTGTTAATCATAATTGTAAGAATCAAAAATCTTTGCGAGTTCAGTCAGTTCAGTCCCGAGTTGTTCAAATTTATCAGAACCGAGAGAACTTTCAATGTCTCTCGTATGCTCATAAGTCTTATCATTAAGTACATACTTATGTCCCCGACCGTAGTCATTGAATTTGAATGCACAACATTTGGGTGCTTTTATCAACCTTTCAAAGATATAATTTCTTGTGTGCATGCCCAGTTTATAGAACTCAACTTCCTTGCCGTCTTCATCAGTAACTTCAAGATTGATTTCAAAAGGAATTTTTTCGTCCTTGAAATCAATGTATCCTTTGAAAATCTCTTGTCCGAATTTTGTTCCAAGAGCATGAACAAAGAGCTCATCATCAAGCATCGAGTCATTATCAAGAACAATACTGCCGTTAATGCTCAGTACTCTCCGATACAAGGTTATTATTCTCTTAAAAATACCATGAGAAGTCACAAATTCTTCTGTAGAGGTCAAAACAGGTTTGCGATATTGATTATTACCCATTGTCATTTTCTCCTTTATTTGCATAATTCAAAAGATAACGCCCCTGATTCGTCCAAAAAGGATGCTCTTCTTTCCTGAAATGATGACATCCTTTCTGTAAGCAAGATTTGCCGATGATTTGTTTTGCTGACAAGAAACACTTGTGATAATCGCAATAACCACATACTTTTTCTCGCTTCAGATTGCATTTGCCGAGTGTAGGAACATATTCGGGTTCTTTTTCTGCATCCGATTCTTTGTTATCGATTGGACGTTCGTCAAGAAAATACTCTGTTGCTATTTCATAAGTACAGAAAATATCCTGTGCAATGCCCATTACCTCTGAATAAATGATGTTATAAAGCAATGCTATGTTCATTTCCTGAGGTAAACCTGCTTTGTCTTCAGAATCTTTAAACTCAAAAAGAATATCATAATCTACTTTTGTGCCATCAATGATGATTTCTCCGTAAGTTTGCCCCTGTGTGTACAGCAGGAATAATTCTTCCACAACAAGGTCATTTTTCACCTTTTCACGGTCTGAGAAATAAATGCCGCCAGAAACCTGAATCGGTGTAGCAGTGTAAATGCTTCTTTTTCGCAGGCCACCAAAAGGGGTTGCAATTTTTGTTTCAATTTCTTTGATTGTGTTGTTCATTTTTCGAACTCCTTTTTAAATAATTTAAAAATTGTCCACATTGTCAATTTTCTGAAATAATTATGAACATCAGTCTCAACAGATAAAAAAAGAAAACGGCATCATCGACACCGTTTTCATGTTTTGTATTATGTTTTAGATTGTGAAGAAAAGTGCCAAATTCCGGTATTTTTAATAAGCCATCCTTGTAATTTATTTTACTGAAAAAATTTCTTCTACACGTTTATTAACCCACGCTCTGTACTTATGACCGTAAGCGTCATTCATTTCCCAATCTGCATCTGCTTTTTCACCGGCAAAATCAACTTTTTGGTTAATAAAATCATATCTGACCCACTTTATTGCATAATCAACCATTTCATTGAATTCTGTATATTCATCCTCTTCAATAGCTGAATACGGATAATTATCTGAATAAAGCCCGGTAATCAGATATTCAATTTCATCTACATTGCGGAGTTTTGCATTTTTTGCAAATTTATAATAGGTAACTCCACCTCCGTATTTTTTGACTCGCTGTAACACATTCTGGCGAAGCGAGTCCTTAAATGAATTTGTAATAATATCAATAATTTTTTCCATTGTTGTATCTGCATTATTGCCAGGAACAAAAATATCGTCAAATTTATATATGCTTGGCTCTTCATACTCAAACTGATGTTCGAATTTCAGAATTGTTCCATCCTTAAACTTCATTAAAACTTTTCCTGTATAGAATTGTTCTGTTGACATTATAATCTCTCCTTATTTTATATCTGTTGGCTGATAATTAAAACCGGAATCTGACAAATCGAATCCTGCAGCTTCAATAAATTCTTCTTGCTCATCATCGTCCATATCTACAAGAATGTTATACTTAAGACAATCGTCATCTTTATAAGTTTCATTATTCATAAATACTATCTCCTGTCAGAATCTGCATGACTCAGCAATAACCTTATTGTCCTTAATACTGAATTTCAAGATTGCAAATACATCAAGTGATGCAGAACCAAATTCAGCATGTTCTATACTGAATTGTAATCCTTCTTCAGTAGCGATATCAAAAATTTTCTGCATACCGGTTATCATATCTACAATAGCTCCGTTACAAATTGATTGTCCGCCATCAATAAATATCACATTGAGTTCATGACTAATCTCAAACTGAAACTGTTCACACCAATCTGCCGTTGCTTCCTCAATTTTTTTAAGAATTAAAGAGTCCTCATTAAAGCTTGTCTCTTTGTTGTCAGTGACACATAAAGTAACATAGGATGAGAACCAGCAATCTATGTCTGCTACATCATTAAAGCCTTCAGAAAGAGAGATCTCCCCGTTATGCTCTTCATCATAAACACTGCCATATACAGAATCATAGTTACTATCAATTACTATTTGCTTATATGATACATATTTTCTCAGTTCATCCGTCATATTCTGTTCAAAATACGTAAGCCAATCCGTACATTCATAGTCACAATTCCATAATGAGAATGAAATATCCTTTGATGTTTCTAATTCATTAAGAATTGAAAAAATTTCGTGTCCTTCGTTCCATATCGGTTTATTTGCCGAATAGTTGTTTTCTCCATATCGAGGATTGAAGTGTAATTTCTTATCATCTGCAATCAAGCAAAGCTCGGCAATAGTGCGCTCATAATTTGCATTGTTTATCTCAAGTATACAAGCTCTGAGCATTAATGCAATTTTTTTAGTATCTGAGTTTACATTTTTAATTTTAAGTTCTTTGAAAAAATCCATAATTAATTCCTCACTTTTTGTTTTTCTTTGTTGTCTTTGTTGTCTGGTCTTTGTTGTCTGTATTATATCATATAAAAGGTACAATAAAACGGACAATAAGATTTTCTTGTTATTATTTTTTAATAAAATTCTGTTTTTTCAGTGTTATTGTCTGCCGGCAACTGTATTATACAACAGCTATTAGTGCATTTTCAATAGCTGATTTGTGACGTACAAATCACCATTTTTTAGCTAAAAAACCACGCAATATAGCCTTTTTTAAGGTTGTGACATTGCAATTTGCATTTTGCAAAAAATCAAAAATTTTTATTATTATCTTCAGATTCCTTCAATTTTTTTCTTTTTCTGACAATCCATAATCATACTGAATGCCAGAAACTCAAGCACCTGTTCGAAAACATCAAGCTTGCCATCACCGTCAGTATCAAACATTCCACCAAATATACCCTTGCCCATAGAAACATCTCCTTTTCTATTATGATTATATTATATCTCACATAAAAGGTACAATAAAAATGGACAATAGGTTAATAAAAAACAAAAACAGCCCTTTTAGTTAAGGACTGTTTCTGCGGTGTGGTGTATCCAAAAAACAAAACAAAAACGGATACGATGGAGAATCCATATTATCGAAGTACTGAAATAATTATGCCCGTCAGAATATGATGATAAAAAGCAAAAAAGCCCTCTTTTTAATCAAGAGAGCTACTTTGCTTGAAAAAAAAACTAATTAAGAAAATGAATTATAATACCAACATATCAAGAAGTACTATTTTAATTATGCTTTTTTCCGAAAAAAATAAAAAAATTTTCAGGAAATTTTATATATAAAATTTCCCCCGATTATATCTCTCATAATTTTCTTGCGATAAGAAGGAAATCGCAAATAAATTATAAGGAGATATCCTATTATGTCAAAATCAGAAAAAACAAAAATTTTAAAGCAATCAAAATTTGTTGCACCATTCGCAGAAGAGTTCGACGAGGAAGATGATGAGTTTGTATGGTATCCGTATATTCCACGTGATGAATTCACAGTTTTAATGGCAGACGGAGGAACGGGAAAAACAACATTCTGTTGCGGAATAGCAGCCGCAATCAGTAATGGGACTGCGTTGCCAAACAGTTATGTTGAAGAGAATCCCACAAAAGGAAATGTTCTGATTATATCAAGTGAAGACACGGGCGACATGCTGAGGACACAATTTGAAGAATGTGGAGCTGATTTAGACCGAATTTTCATTCTTGACTTTGATGCTTCGGTCGGAGTTGATATTTTAGATGAAAACGAATTACAGTTGTTTATTGAAAAATATTCAACTGAGCTTGTTATCATTGACCCATGGCAAAGTTTTTTAGGAGGAAATGTTAATATAAACCGTGTTGATGTGGTAAGACCTATTTTTCAAAAAATCAAAAAAGTTGCTAAGAAGTGCAATTGCGGTATCATTTTAGTTTCACATGTTAATAAAAAAGCGCAATCTGAAAATGCCAACAACGCAGCTACGGGCTCAGCAGACCTTATCAATGCCGCAAGGTCTGCGATGAAAATCATTTTCAGCGAGGAACCGGGTGAAGAAGATATTCGCATAGCAGTCCATACCAAAAGTAATAATGCTGCATTAGGTAAATCGCTCAAGTATAGAATCACTCAACAAAAAGGTCTGGAATGGCTTGGCTTTTCCGACATATCCCGCAAAACACTCGAAAATGCAGCTCGATTCAGAAAGACCCCCAGTGAAATAATTCAAAAGAGTGTTGCTTTTAACAGTGCATTATTTGATGCTATACAAGAAAAAGCTGTTTTAAATAAGCATATCAATATAAGTTACGACCAGCTTAAAGAGGAGTTTGGTGCTTATATTTTTGAGACGACTCAGCCCAAAAAGGAAATTGATAACTTATCTGATAAGCTGAATGGTGTCGGCATAAAAGTTACCACCGGAAAAACTGTAAATGTCAACAAAAAAACTCGCAACGGCTTTGAAATCTATAAATATCTATAATTTTACATAGATACTTTTAGATTATATAAACTCATATAGATTTTATAGATTATGTAGATAAATATATTAAATCTATAATATCTATATTATCTATAAGCTTTACAACAAACAAAAACATAGATTTCTGTTGTATAGCAAAAAAAACAGTCGCCGTTTCTCGGCAACAAATACATGCAACAGCAAAAGCTGTTGCTGATTGCTGTACAAAAGCATATATATTTTGTAATGCACATTTATTGGCTGAAAAATCTATAATATCTATGCAATTTGCGGTCAGCAAAATCATAGATTACATTCATAAGCAAAAGACGACATCGTAACTGATGCCGTCTTTTCTGTTAATTATTGTTCTTCAAAAATGTTGACATAAAACAGTCAAGCACTGTTGAATACATTTCAACCTCGCTTTTTAACTTTTTGTATTTTTCTGGTCCGAGTATACATGCGAGCTCAGAGACATCATTATATTCTTTACCATTGAAGAATATTGATGTGGATACTTCACATCCTTTGCCTGTAAGTTCGTATACTATTATTTCCCTTTTGAATACTCCTACTGAAGTATAAATCTCGTTTGTATCAATAAGTTTTTGTTTCATTTGCTGTGCTCCTTTATTTGTATAATAACTCATCGGTGTCTGAAAATGTATCAAATGTAAGCTTTGCTCCTATTCTGAAACCGTTGACAAAAGCATCCTTTTCATTTATCAAAGTAGCTTTTGCATAGCAATCAACATACTTCTCAAACAACTCTTTTTCTGAACCTGTGAGTTTATGTAAAAGTTCTTCTTCATAAGCAACAAGCTCATCCCAGATTTTTTTAATGTCTTATTTTTTGAAAGCGACTGTTGTTGAGCTTCAATATTACCGAAAAACAGTTGTTCAATAAAATTCTGCATTGCGAATTGCCATTTCAACAAATTCAGGATGTGCCTGTTCGTATTCCTCTATATCCTTGAAAATTTCATAGATATTACTGAGACCTACAGGCCATGCCTGTATTATCATCTTATCAATGTTGTGATATTCATTGACGAGGAATACACTTGTTCTTTTCTCATCAATGTGAATCCTGTAATATGAGCCTAAATAACTCATCGGTGTTTCAAGAATAACCTTTTCAATTGATTTGTCCATAAAAAAATGTCTCCTTATAAAAAAATTAAAGCGAAGTCTTGTTAATCCAAAACTTCACCTTTAATTTAATTATGCTTTATGTTGCGGACAATAAAGAGTTTTTATCACATTTCAGGACTGTTCAATTAAAACATATCCCCAATACTTACCAATTCTGACTTTCTGAAGGTAACCGTCAGCAACAGCTTTTGCGAGAATACGGTTTGCAGTTGCAGTAGAAACACTGAACAGCTGTTGCACAACTGAATTTGTAATGTATTGATTCTTTTGCAGGTACTGCTCTATTTTGAACAAACGTAACTCGTTATCTGTCATATTCTGAGTTGCATCAGTTGTTTCAACAGCCTCAACAAGAGCATCTTTTATTGCAGAGAGCATAAACTCAATAAATACAGTGGATTCACCTTCGGCATTTGATTTATTTATTGCTCTGTAATACTCGTCCTGTCTGTCGTGAATAATCGACTCTACCGGCAGCCATGCAAACAATGGTTTCCAGTTACTCAGCAGTAATGTGTGCCACAATCTTCCGATTCTTCCGTTACCATCAGCAAAGGGATGTATCAGCTCGAATTCATAATGGAACACACAGCTTTTTATCAGCATGTGAATATTACTGTTCTGAACCCAGTCAAAGAGTTCATATACAAGATTCGGAACATAAGCAGGTAAAGTGCCAAAATGCAGAACATTACCATGTTTATCTACAACACCAACAGGTCCCGAACGGAAACAGCCTGATTCCTTGACCAAATCTTTTGTCATAACTGCATGAGCTTTCAGCAAATCGTCAACCGAATACGGATTCAGACTGTCAAGCATCTCATAAATTTCATATGCATTTTTTACCTCTGCTATATCTTTAGGCGGTGCAATCACGTGTTTTCCGTTAAGAACTGCCGTTACCTGCTCCAAGCTTAAAGTATTCTGTTCAATAGCAAGAGATGAATATATTGTTCGGATGCGGTTTGTTCGTCTCAATGTGGGATTTGCAGATAATCCGTGTGTTACAGTAACTTGTCCTACAAGTTCTGCAATTTCTGCAATCGCATCCAGAATGTCATCTGTAATTTCAAAAGGCGGTTTTTTGTTATGCATAGTTTTCACCTCAGATGTATTATATCACTTCATCACTCACATATCAATAGTAAATGAGTGATGAATGAGTGATGAAAACAAAATTTATTTAAAAAATGAGGTCCTGTATAACAGAACCCCACAAAAAACATATATTATATGATGTTTATAATTATTTTATAACTAAAGGGACCGTCCTCATAAAGCGCACCGAATAAAGTCAGGAGAACAGAATTCGTATATGTACTATATTTGACTTTGGAGTCTGATACACTGATGACCGGTGTGCCTCATGAGAATTCATTCTCTTCTGCCCTGACATGATAATTATGACAGCTTATAACCGAAAATATATAATATTCAGATTTTTACATCCATAAATAATGGTCCGCAACGACGGATGCGCGATTATGTCCCAAGGCTTGTGATGCTTTTAAGAGTGCATATCTATCGTAACAGATGTTTTGCTTGTCATTTTTGCAGCAATATGCAGTTCGAACATCTGCGAATCCTTTTTTCAGATTGACGTCTGCATCATAAAACTGTTGCACCTCTGATTTATCGGTATATGTCGTAACCAGCCTGTTATGAAAAAGTATCATCCGTTCCTTTTTATACTCTTGCCGAGGACGGGCATATTTTTCATACACAGTTTTCGCATATTCTGCCCTCAAGGAGTGAATGTCGATGTCAGGAATGCTGTCAAACACCTTTCGTTCACCAGCTTTTTTCATCATGTCAATGACAAAAGCTATATCTTCATCACTGCCGACAATCTCTGACACCCTGTTTCTTCCACCCTTTCCTCGAACAGCGATATAATATTTACCGTTTTCCTCTCTTAATGCATTACCTTTAAGAGCTGTAACTTCTCTTCGGCGCAAGCCTGTAGATTTGCAAAATCTGATAAAATCATCATTTTTACCTGTTTTATATCTTCCGTCCCGCTTAACCGCATGACGGCTTCTTTTAATATTCTCCCGCTTTCTGGATGGAGTTTGTATAAAATCTTTGGTTGTACAATGAAAAAGCTTCGCCAAAGCTGAGGCTTGTAGCTTTATCGTATACGGTGACATGTTCTTATCAATATTTATTTTAAGATATTCATTTACAAACTGACGACAATCAGCAAGATTCTTTGCTTTGTGTACCTGCTTGCAATACACAGCAAATGCAATACATTGTTGCTGATATGCCTTTAAGGTG
>CAYVTA010000091.1:0-8155 GCA_964454355.1 uncultured Eubacteriales bacterium
CCGCACGTGCAATTCGCTTATCAGCACTGCCGTACATATCGTCACCGCAAAGAGGTGTACCCATGGAAGCGAAATGAACTCGTATCTGATGGGTCCTGCCTGTTTCAAGAGTCACTTTAAGCAGCGAACAATTGCCGTCAGAGGAAAGAGCCTCCCAATGTGTTACGGCACGATCACCATTCTCCCCCGCAGCCCTAAACGTTTTCATAGGGTCAGGACGGTAAACCGGCTTATCTATGGTTCCGCTGCCATGATATTCACCGCCGACAACGGCATAATACGTCTTATTGAAATTATCTGAAAGGGCAAATGCGGAAAGCTTGTTAAGTGCAACAAGAACAAGTCCCGACGTGCATTTATCGAGCCTTCCCACAGCACGAAAAGTGACATTCTTTCCCTTTTTTTGAAAATAGGCAGCAACAGCATTTGCAAGAGTATCACCCTGATGATTATGAGTAGGATGCATTGCAAGTCCGGCAGGTTTATTTATAAGCAAAATGTCATCATCTTCATAAACTATATTAAGAGGATATTCAATGGGCTCTATTTCACTCGAATCCTCCGGAATATTGACCGCCAGAATATCGCCTGTATGCAAAATATCAATCGTGCGAGTGTGTTCACCGTTGAGTGTAATACCATTCTCCACCCTTTTAAGGGAATTTACCAGCCTTGCTGAAAGCTTTGCACAGGAGCGAAGATAGGAATTGACCTTTTTCTCATTATAAGATTCATCAATAACAAATTCGATATGACGCATAACTCACCTATCAAAAAAGTGCCGCAAAGTTTACGGCACTTAATATTTTTATCATAATTAAATTAAATCTTTACGCTCCAGCCTTCGGGACCTTCAATTTTGCCCCACTGAATGCCGGTAAGTGTATCATAAAGCTTCTGGGAAATTTCACCGATCTCACCGTTATTGATGCTCATGACCTTATCGTTCCACTTAAGCTCACCGATGGGAGAAATTACAGCCGCAGTACCGCTGCCGAATGCCTCAAGAAGCTTACCCTCATCATGAGCCTTTGCGATTTCTTCAATAGAAATACGGCGTTCTGAAACATTAAGACCCCATGATCTGAGAATCTCAAGACAGGACATTCTTGTAATACCGCCGAGAATGCTTCCCTGAAGAGCGGGAGTTACAACTTCTCCGTCAAGAACAAAAAATACATTCATTGTGCCGACTTCTTCAACATACTTTCTCTCAACGCCGTCAAGCCAAAGAACCTGAGTATAGCCCGCCTTTGCAGCTTCGTCCTGAGCCTTAAGAGATGCAGCGTAGTTACCGCCTGTTTTTGTAAAGCCCATTCCGCCCTTAACAGCACGAACATATTTGTTTTCAACATAAATCTTAACAGGGTTAAGACCTTCGGGATAATATGCACCTACAGGTGAAAGAATGATCATAAACAGAAGGTGTTTAGCCGGATGAACGCCGACATGGGCATCTGTTGCAAATATAAAGGGTCTGATGTAAAGTGATGTGCCGTCCGCAGAAGGTATCCATGATTCATCAACCTTAACAAGCTCTTTGATTGCCTCAACAGCAAATTCCTCGTCAATTGCAGGAATGCAAAGACGGTCATTTGAAAGGTTGAGTCTTGCCATATTTTTGTCAGGTCTGAAAAGACGAATCTCACCGTCTGCACAACGATAAGCCTTAAGACCTTCAAAAACTTCCTGACCGTAATGAAGACACATTGCTGCAGGATCAAGCTCGACGGGACCGTAAGGAACGATTCTTGCATCGTGCCAGCCCTGACCCTCATCATAATTCATGATAAACATATGGTCGGTATAATAATTGCCGAAACCAAGCTTGCTCTCGTCTGTAGGACGGGATTTCGGATTTTTAGTTCTTTCAATTTTTATTTCCATCGAGAAAACTTCCTCTCTATAAAATCAGTATTTACGTTTAAGAATAAAGAATACTACCATAGCAACGATAACAACGATCGTTGAAACGGAAAGCACGATAAGAACAGCAACAGTCGGAACGGAATCATCGGAAACAACAGCATCAACCTCATTGGAATTGTTTGGAGTTGTAGTTGTAACACCGGAACCTACAATATCTGCCGATGTGGCGGAGTTTATGTTATATGTAGTTGCAACTTCGGTTGAAGGTTCAGTTGCCGACTGTGTTGAAGGAACGGTAGCTGAAACCTGAACATTGGTTATTCCAACTGCGGAAGTTGAAGATTCTGCGGTAGTGTCGGCAATAATAACATTTGGGGATGTTGCCGGTTCTGTTGTAGCAGTATTTGAGCCGTCTGATGTACCGAGACCGCCGCTGATTGCATCCATAACCTGATCAAGAGCACTGTTGAAGGTATCTGCAATAGAACTGCCTATACCGCTTAATGAATCCATAATTGAACTGTCGCCTGTAAGTCCTGCAACAATTCCGCCTATATCCGTATCCGTAATTGTGCTCAGATCGATATCACCAAATCCGTTTTCTGCAAGCCATGCACTGACCTCATCCTGTATAGCAGCCTGTTCCTCTGCACTTTCTGCCGTTTCATACTCTTCCACTGCACCGTTGAGCCAATTCTCAACCTGATCTTGTATCGTCTCTGCAAAAGAGCTGACAGTAAGAGTGCACATCAATATAATCGCCAAAACAACTGCTGAAATATTTTTCACAGTATTTTTTTTCATTGTCCTCTTCACCCTATAATAAGTCTTATTCATTATTCTACATCATCAATTATAAAATGTCAAATAAATATTGCATTTTTTGTTAATAATTTGTGAAGAAAATTTTGTAAATAAAATCATCCGTTAGTTAGTAAAAACGCCGAAATATCTTAGGTTTTACTGCTCATTTGCTACTGTTTCCTGCATAAAAAAACATCAAATAACAAAAAACTGCGTTTTGCTTGTCAAAATATGCAAAATTAAAGCTATTTGTTTTATATTTTTATTAAAATTACCCAAATATCATCTTTACATTCTTAAAAAATTATGTTATAATAAACTCAGAACAGATTAAATGCACGAGCTTTAATCTGAAATACACGGCAAAGGGGATGTATTTATGAACATTACCGTAATCGGAAGGAAATGTACACCGAGAGAATCATTCAAGGAAAGGGCAGACAAAAAACTTGCAAAGGTTGACAGGTTTTTTACACAGGAGGCTGATGCCAAAATCACTGCAACAGTAGAAAAAACTTATCAAACCGTTGAAATAACGGTAAACAGTGACGGCATGGTTTTCAGAGCTCAGGAACGGGCAGACAATCTTAACGATGCTCTTGACAAATGCGTTGATAATCTTGTCCGCAGAATCCGCAAGAATAAAACCCGCCTTGAAAAGAAGCTTCGCAGCGGTGCTTTTGACGGATTCCCCAACGAGGAAGAGGTTACAGAGGACTCTTTTGAAGTTGTCAGAACAAAGGCAGTTTCAGTAAAGCCTGAGAGTGTAGAGGAAGCGATTCTTCAAATGAATCTGCTCGGACATGAATTTTATATGTTCCGCAATGTAGCCACGGATGCAATTTCCCTTGTTTACAAGAGAAAAGACGGAGGCTACGGTCTTCTTGAACCCTCCGATGAATAAAACGTTTAAAATAATTTTGCTTTAGTCTAAACAAAAAAAAGGCCCCACAGGTTTTTCGCCTTGTGAGGTCTTTAAACTACCCTTCTGCCAATCCGGTAGTTAAAATTCCCAAATTATCCCTATATATTTTATCGAATTGAGAAATTGGCAGAGGATTTACGCCTTTACCCGCTTCAACAGTATAACCGGGCAGATTATATGTCTGAATAAACCAATCCTTATACCCTGCATAGGAAGAATATTCAGGCGTGATTTCAAGCGGATATCCGCTGACCCTGCTCATTTCCTCACCGATTTCAAGGGCACGGGGAGGGTCATAATCCATAAATTTCCAATAAATGATCTCACCCTGAGTATGATATGCAAGAATAAGCTTAAAATCCTTTGAACGAGTAAAATCATACATAACACGGCTCTCCGGAGCAGAAAGAGGTGCAGTTCCCACATAGTCTCTGGGTGCAGGAGAAACAAAGCCCTGTGCCTCCTTAAGCTCCCTTGCACGTTCCCATTCGGCAGGATAGTTCAAATTTAAGTCTGTGCCTGAGATATTTGCCTTCCATCCCTCCGGAAAGCGGATATTCGGATAATGCTCTGAAATATTAAGTGCCTTTTCATAATATTCTCCCGAATGCAAGGCACCGGTAGCAAGGTCTATTCCGTCAGGATTGACGACGGGAACGGTATAGAGCATTGCTCTTTCATAAAGCTGCGAAGCACTTTTTGTGCCGATAGCCTTGTTATTTGCATAGCTGTAAGCATAATCCTCAACAAATTTCAAAAGCACGGGAACCGTTATCCACTCGTTTGCATGATGTGCCGCATTATATGCCACTTGCCTGAGCCCTCTGCCCTGTTTGATAGAATAAATATCCTTACCCATAACGCTCTTGCCGATAACATTAACCTCAAGAAACGGATATCTTACACTCAATCCCTCTATAACAAGCCGAACAAGGTCAGAGGAATAAGGAATGTCAGAGGGAACAACATTATATCCGAAGGGGATATTGATTATCTGTCCGATCTGCAAAAAATCCGAATTAATATTGGGGTTCGCAAGCCGTATGGCATCCACGGAGGTACCGTATTTATTGGCTAAAAGCCAGTATGTATCGCCTCTTCTCAATGTATAACGGAAATAACCTCTTATATATTTCTCCAAAAGTCTCCATGTAACGGGGCCTGCGACGCCGTCAACTCTTATGCGGTTTGCACTTTGAAAATGTCGGACCGCCAACTCCGTACGCTGACCGAAAATGCCGTCAAGTGTCCCCGAATAAAATCCTGATCTTTTCAATGCCAACTGAAGCATTGACACAAGTGAGCCTGTGCTTCCTTTTCGCAAAGTTTCCATTAAATCACCTGTTTATTCAAAATAATGCACACATGTCGAAGAAGTGCGAAAACTATTGACACTTTTTAAGATGTGTGTTATAAAGTATATGTAAGGAATAACAGAAAAATTAGTCTTAATATCAAATACTCCTAACGTTTTTCATAATATACTCCTTCTAAAGGGAACAGAGATCGTTTTGCGGTCTCTGTTCCCTTTTTTGTAATTTTACAGGCATATCAAGGCATAATAATCATCAGAAGATATTTTTACGGAGGATTTATTTATGTGCGGAATTATCGGATACACCGGCGAAGGAAACGCCGATAAAATAATTATTGAATCACTGCACTCGCTGGAATATCGAGGCTATGATTCTGCAGGAATTTCTGTTTTTACTGAAAACGGAATAAAAACCGTTAAAACAAAAGGCAGAGTTAATGAGCTTGCACTGAAAACCGAAAAAGCAGGCTTGGCAGAATCAAAATGCGGAATCGGTCACACTCGCTGGGCTACTCACGGCAAGCCCGAAGAGGCAAATGCACACCCTCACGGCACTGAAAATCTGATGCTTGTACACAACGGAATTATCGAAAATTACAAGGAGCTGAAAAAGTCACTTATAAACCGAGGCTGTACTTTTCTCTCCGAAACAGACACGGAAGTTGCAGCAAAGCTGCTTGATATTAACTACAAAAAAACAGGAAATGCTCCGGATGCCATAAGAAAAACCATCTCCGAGCTTAAAGGCTCCTATGCTCTGGGAATTATTTTCCGTGATGAACCTGATACCGTTTACGGTGTAAAAAAGGACAGTCCGCTCATTGTTGGAATCGGAAAAAATGAGAATTTCCTTGCTTCCGATATTTCCGCATTCATCTCACACACAAGAGAATGTATAAGACCCGAAGACGGAGAAACAGTCAGAATAAAGAAAAATGAGATAACGGTATACAACAAAAACGGTGAAGAAACCGAAAAAAGCATTCAGACTGCAGAAGTAAAAAGCAGTGATGCCGAAAAATCAGGTTTTGATCACTTTATGTTAAAGGAAATTCATGAGGAATCCGAAGTACTTATCAGGACTCTCGACTCACTTACAAATAATTCACTTCCCGATTTTTCTTCGACTGTAAAAGACGATTCTTTTTTTGAAAATATCAGCAAAATCCGTATCGTTGCCTGTGGCACTGCCATGCATTCGGGACTTTTGGGAAAATACTATATTGAAAAATACGCAAGAATATCCACAACGGTTGAAATTGCCAGCGAATTCAGATACAGCGACCCGATTCTTGACAAAGACGAGCTTGTTATAATTATTTCCCAATCGGGTGAAACTGCCGATTCGTTGGCGGCACTCAGGCTTGTGAATAAAATGAATGTGAAAACACTGTCAATAATCAATACCGAAGGCTCAACCATTGAAAGAGAATCAAAGTATGTCATTCGCACCCAAGCAGGACCTGAAATTGCCGTTGCATCAACAAAGGCTTTCAGCGTACAAGTGTTGGTGCTTATGCTCCTTGCTCTGAAGCTGTCAAAGCCGGATAATAATATGATTTCCGAAAAAATCAATATGGTTCGCAGTACTGTTAATACCTCACTTAAAAAAGTCACAGAAAACTGCGAAAACATCAAAGAAGCAGCTAAAGCACTATCAAAACATCAAAATGTGTTTTTTATCGGCAGAGGATATGACAATTATTTGGGAATTGAAGGCTCCCTCAAGCTGAAAGAAATATCATACATTCATTCCGAAGCATACGCCGCAGGAGAACTGAAACACGGGACCATTTCACTCATAGAAGAAGGCACTCCCGTAATTGCAATGGCAACGGATGATTTCCACGGTGAAAAAATGAGAAGCAACATCGAAGAGGTCCGCTCAAGAGGTGGATTTATAATATCCGTTTGTTCGGAAAAAGCCGAAAAGATAATTGAAGTATCAGACATTGCCGTTACTTTACCCTGTGATGATATTTTCACAAGAAGTCTCACAGCGGCGGCAGCTATTCAGTTATTGGCATACCACACGGCACTGGAGCTCGGACGTGATATCGACAAGCCGAGAAATCTGGCAAAGTCAGTTACCGTAGAATAGAAAAAGGAGCTGTGCAGCTCCTCTTCAAGCAGAACGAATAAACTTCACAAAAATTAAGCTGAGCTTGATTTTTGCTTTGCCCGAAGGCATACAAAGATACGTCGAGTGGTCTGCACTTTTTTACATCCCTCCGAAACAATTATACTGCAAAATCCGCTTTCTTTAACTTAAAAACCATTCTTAAAATCCCTTTGAGAAACTTAGGACTGTCAATAACAAGTATTTTCATCCGTACCCCTCCGTCAACATTTAGTTATTATTACTCCGGCAGCAACAAGAGCAACCGACAAAATCACAAGCATCCAATTAGCAGGAAAAATATTAACAATAACGATTCCGATTCCCAAAAAGATGAAAATAATGCCGGCATCATTCTTTCTGCCCTTCGGCTTACGCTTTCTGTTCAAAAAAATACCTCCCCGTAAATGGATGTTCACCACATTATACGGGGAGTTTTCAGTTTTTGTGCAAGTCCTGAAGCATCTGTCCGATGAAGATTATATACTTCACGCATTCAACGTGTTTTCAAGCAGCATTTTTAAAGTTTTCTCAAAATCTGCATCCTGTTCCTTTGTCCTCTTTTTAGGCCCCCTTGTTCTGCCTCCTGCCATTCGAATCTTTTTTGAAACAAATCTGGTATAAAGCAATTTTTCAATATTTGCATCCGTAAAAATTAAACCGTTCTGATTAATCGGAACCGCACTCCTGCCCAGACACATTGCCGCAAGTCCGTAATCCTGAGTTACTGCAATATCTCCCTTTTCGACCATATTCACAAGCTTAAAATCCACACTGTCTGCACCCTTTTCAACAGTCAGAGTTTCTGCTCCGTCACGCTGAATATAATGAGCTGTATCACAAATTATTATACACTTTACACCGTATTCCTTTGCAAGTCTGACAGTTATTTCAACTACAGGACAAGCATCCGCATCTATTAAAATTTTCATAAGCTACCTTTTCTTAATATTTTTGCTACATAATATCATACTTTTATCAAATGGTCAATTGACAGACGGACAGATTTATTATAAAATAAAAAAACAATAATTTATCGGTGATGTAACGGGGAGCCCCCGGCGAGGATTCCCCACACAAAAACAGTCACGCAGGACTGTTTTTGTTCCCCTCCTGCGCTTTT
>CAYVTA010000092.1:0-8148 GCA_964454355.1 uncultured Eubacteriales bacterium
TTTTATGTTAAAATTATAAAATAAATTTGACCAAATGTCAACACAAACAATAATTAAGAAAACATTAAATTATTGTTTATCGGCAATGCTTCCGGCTACATGAACACCACTGGCAGATGCGTGCGAAAGAGAATGGGTTATACCGCTTCCGTCACCTATGATGTACAGACCTTTATATTTAGATTCAAGATTTTCATTAACCTCGACTTCCATGTTGTAGAACTTAACCTCAACACCATATAGCAAGGTATCTTCATTTGCTGTTCCGGGAGCAATCTTATCAAGAGCATAGATCATTTCGATGATTCCGTCAAGGATTCGTTTAGGAAGCACAAGACTGAGATCACCGGGAGTTGCGTTCAATGTAGGAGTAATAAATGCCTCTTGGATCCGACTTGGCGTAGAACGACGTCCTCGAATCAGGTCACCGAAACGCTGAACAATAACTCCGCCACCGAGCATATTGCTCAAACGTGCAATAGATTCACCATAACCGTTTGAATCCTTGAATGGTTCTGAAAAATGCTTTGCGACAAGAAGAGCAAAATTCGTATTATCAGTCTGTTTAGCAGTATCTTCATAGCTATGGCCGTTGACGGTGATAATACCGTTGGTATTCTCGCTTACTACAGAGCCCCTGGGGTTCATACAAAAAGTGCGGACTCTGTCACCATATTTTTCGGTACGGTACACAATTTTGCTTTCATAAAGCTCGTCAGTAATATGAGAAAAAACCTCTGCCGGCAGTTCAACACGAACACCAATATCTACACGGTTGGATTTAGTGGAAATTTCAAGCTCCTTACAAACAGACTCCATCCACTTACTGCCGCTTCTTCCTACTGAAATAATACAGTCAGTACAACTATAAATTTCATCCTTACAGATAATCTCATAACCGTTCTCTTTTGCAGAAACAGATAAAACAGGAGTATCAAAGAAAAACTGAACTTTATCCTTTAAATATGAATACAGATTTTCAAGAACAATGTAATTAATATCAGTTCCCAAGTGTCGAACGGAAGCATCCAACAGATGAAGGTCGTTATGAATACACTCCGTCTTGAAGCGTGTGCCTGCTGTAGAATACAGTTTTGTACCTGCACCGCCATAGCTCAAGTTGATCTTATCAACATAATGCATTAATTCCAATGCTTGTTCTTTACCAATATATTCATAAAGTGTTCCGCCGAAATCATTTGTAATATTATATTTACCATCGGAAAAGGCACCTGCTCCGCCAAATCCACTCATGATACTACAGCTTTTGCAACCGATACAGCTTTTAATTTTTTTACCGTCAATAGGACAGTGACGCTTATCCAACGGATGTCCTGCTTCAAAAACAGCAACTTTCAGTTCAGGCTTACGCTGCATAAGTTCGTATGCGGCAAAAATACCCCCGGGACCTGCTCCTACAATTATAACATCATATTTCATTTTTTAACACTCCATTTCATCATTAATGCTCAAATCTTTCAGCACTTCCGATGAAATTATTAGCCCCGCAACAGCAGGAACTATGGCGTTGCTGCCGGGCACACGACGCTTGCTCGTGATTTCATCGTTATCTGCAATTTTGTGAGGTTCAATTGACTCTTCTTTTGAATAAACGACCTTTAATTTTTTGATGTCATTTTCTCTGCAAAGTCTACGCATTACTCTTGCAAGAGGACAAACGGAGGTTTTGTTTATATCAGAAACCTCGAATGCAGTCGGATCAAGCTTGTTTCCCGCACCCATTGAACTGATAACGGGAATATTCATTGAATAAGCTTTCTTTATAATTGCAAGCTTTCCGCTGACTGTGTCTATCGCATCAACAATATAATCATACTTTGATAAATCAAAAGTATCAATATTTTCAGGAAGAACAAATGAATTAAATTTCTTTACAACGCAGCTCGGATTGATTTGACTTATACGCTCCTCCATAACATCGACCTTAAATCTACCAATATCAGGAAGTGTTGCGATTATTTGACGGTTGAGATTTGTAAGAGATACCGTGTCATTATCAATAATATCAATTTCACCGATACCGCTTCGTACAAGGGCTTCAACGCAATGCCCACCTACACCGCCGATTCCGAAAACAGCAACACAGGATTTTTTAAACTTTTCAACTGCTTCATCACCATAAAGAAGCCTTGTTCTTGCAAATTGATCAGCCATATTTTTCATAACTCCATAAATGATTATTTAACCCCACAGCATTTGCCATGGGGCTTTAATTTAAGGTAAAATATTATCGTTGCTCATATAAAGGGCATACCAATCTTCTCTTGTAAGAGTTATATCGGCTGCTTTCAGGCAATCGAGCATTCTTTCCTTTTTAAGCGAGCCGCTTATAGCCTGCATTTTGGCAGGATGACTAAGAATCCATGACATCGCAATTGTAGTCTTGGAAACACCGTACTTTTCAGCAAGCTCATTCAATTTAGCATTTACACCGGGAAAATCAGGATTATTCATATAAGTGCCGGCTCCAAGCCCGTACTGGAAAGGCGACCAAGCCTGCAGCGTAATGCTGTTCATACGACAATACTCAATAATTCCGGCTCCTCTTTCAACGGAAGAATCGTTATACATATTAACATTAAGTCCTGACTGAATCATTGGACAATGAACAATACTCAACTGCATTTGATTTGAGACAAGAGGCACATTAAGATTTTTTCTCAAATATTCCATTTGCCATATATTCTGATTTGAAACGCCGAAATTGCGAACTTTTCCCTTTGACTTCAATTCATCAAAAGCTTCACATACTTCCTGCGGATCCATCAGTGTGTCAGGTCTGTGAAGAAGCAGAACATCAAGGTACTCGGTCTTTAAACGTTTCAAACTACCATCAACAGATTCAAGAATATGCTTCTTTGAAAAATCAAAGCTACAGTTGGGAATGATTCCGCACTTTGACTGAATATACATCTTCTCTCGAAGAGACGGACTCATGCCTATTGCTTGAGCAAAAAGACTTTCCGCCTCTCCACGTCCGTAAATATCAGCGTGATCGAAGAAATTTGCACCGTTTTCCATTGCTGTACGCACAAAATCTTCAATATATTTTTTATCATAACTGTAATTCAGTCTCCAAAAACCCACAGCTACTGCAGGAACATTCAGATCTGAGCTCCCCAGTTTAATATTTCTCATTAAATCACCTGTTTTATTCAAAAATACTTACAATCTTTTCTACAAGACTGTTAAGGAAAGCAACAAATTTCTTAATCGCTGTGATCAGCATTGCAAAAGGTGAATCATCTTCAGCTTGAGGCTGTGCATAATCTGAAACATAATTCACGTTGCAAAGCGGATTTTCTGCATCAAACTCAACGGGAGAACCGTTCATTACTGTAAAATCAAATGTCTGAACACCGATAGGTGTTACGGAACCATAAGAAATATAATAAAGTGTGATTGTGCCCTTAACAAGACTTACCTCGGGAACATCACCAGTCAGTGCAATCTTGACAGTTTTACCTGCTTTTATTGTCTTGACTTCAAAATCAGCGACATCAATATCTGCACCTTCAATAACAATATCATACACATCAATAATAGTGTCTGTTGTAACATTTGTTATAAGAAGATATTTATCTTCGGAAGAGAGATAACCTTCTGCTCCTGCATCAAAAGTCGCATAAATAGATGCAGAGTTATTTGTTGTTGTATGAAACTGAGGATACTCTTCATCTGCATAAACATCAGATATCGGTTCTGCACTCAAAAGCTGATTGAGCATGAGAGAATTTGAATAATCATCGTGACGCTCCATACCGTGATAAAGTCCGTCCACAAACCATGTATTATCAGCAAGCCAGCAAGTAGAAGCATCTATCTCCATTGACGGAGAAAGATGATTGTGTTCCGCATTATCACAAGAAGTATTGAGTGTCAGATAACCGTCAGAGAAACGCTGACCGTAAGGTGCACAGGTTGCACCGCTTGTATCTGCTGTTCTGATAATAGCATCAGTGTTTTCCTGAAGACCTGTTACAGAAGCAATACCACAACCGGTAATAATTGAAATATTTACTCCGTTAGATTGGGCAATTTTAAGATTTGTGTCGTAGTTTGCCATTATCTCATCATGGAAAATCTGTGTTTTTGCAATTATTTCAGAATAATAGTCCGAGTCGACAATATCAATAACTTCATCAAGATACTCATTTGGAATAAAATCCCAAATACTGCTCCATGAATAAAGAAGCTGACATATATAAGGCACAACCTCTTCAAGAAGGTCATCAAGAAAGCCCAGAGACTGAGCAGTTGTAAGCCAATGGAAATCTGTCTCAATATTAAAACCGTGTTCAAGGAACATAACAAGTGTATTTTCATCAAGAGCTACATTTTGACTGGCAATATCATAAGCAAGTGCTGCTCCACCCATTGCAGGCATACACATTACACAGTTATTTACCATAGGATCGTCTGCATACAGACTAAGGTATGTGCCGGTTACTTGTCCGCCATGACTTATGCAAAGAACATTTACTTTATCAACATTTTCTGTTGCACAAATATCTTCAATAAGCACACGCATACGCTCGGCATTTTCCATTGCACCCATTCTGAAATCACAGTTAAAAAGGAACATTAAATCAGTTGAAACATATGTTGCAACATCAGCCATAATTTCCTCTTCGGCATAATAAGCTACATCAAGATTTGACCATCTTGAAGCTTCCGCTGTGTTTTCGATGGCTGTGGTTACATTATACTTACTGGTTCCGTCAGGATTGCACTTCATATACTCAAGAACTTCAAGGACTGCCTCGCCGAGAACATTACCAAGGTATTCATAATCCCCCTGTGTCATCATTGCTCCGCCGATAAGAAGGTTGAGATATTCCTCTTCAACCTTAGTTCCTATCTCTGAAAAATCCAATCCCCATATTTGAGTTTTATTACCCTCTTCATCAATCATAACAAGTTCGGAAGAGCTGTAACCTGCAACAAGCAACACCGGATACTCACTCAATTCATTGTTCTGCACAGTTGCAGCAAATGCAGGAATTGCAGTGGCAACTACAAGAAGCACGCAAAGAATTACCGAAAGAAGTTTTTTCATAATTAAACACACCTTTTCAAGTTTAGTTGTATGATAATATAATTTTATTCATATAGGGAATTTTCCTGTACACACTGTTAATATAATTTATCAGAAAATGTAATATGCGAATGTGCTGCCATTGTCAACAGTAACCATCAGACTTCCGTCAGATAAAATAACGGGATTTACAATGTTTCTGAAAAACTCATTTGCATAAGAATCGGAAACAACTCCACTCTCACCGTTCGCAATAATACCAACGGGGAATTCTTCTCTTACATATCCTCTGAGGAATATATCTTCACCCTGAGCAACAAACATGTCTGCAACAAAATCATCTGCCTTGCTGTATGAAAGTTTTGTGTCTGTGTCATTGAGAAGATTATATACAATGTTATCGGTGTTTACATACATATAATCACCGGAAATTAGCACATCATTCCTTGTGGCACCATTAAATGTTCTGACCGTGGTAACCTCTCCGGAATCCCAATTGTATTTTTCAACAGCAACATAACCGCTTTCATCAACAGTGACATAAGTCATGTCAGTACCGTCATTATATAACCAATAGCCGAGAACATCCTGTGCAACACGAATATTATCTGTATTGTTGCCGCTGCCGCCTGTTCTAAAAATATCAACAGTAGTATCTGATTCAGCATAATGTCTGCCTGAGAAGAAAAGCTGATTTGCGACAGAGTTTTCAACTGTAATATCACTGAGAAGGAAATAGTCATCCCTCTTTGCACCATTTATTCCGACTGTTCTGCTTGCCTCTGAAATCGATCTGGAAGCAGAAGAGTTACTGTAGCTGAATGTAAATGATTCTTCAAATATTTTATCGTTTTTGTAGCAATCCTCCTGGGTTGTGTCAATAAGAAGGAGACAGCTTGAATCGCTGCTTCCGGAGTAATTACTGCCGTAGTTTCTCAAACAGAACAAAGTGTAAGGATAAAGAGTGTATTCATCTTCAGCAGCAGTGTGAACACCGTAACCGCAGATTCCAGCTTCATTCTGATAATATGTTATATCGGCTGAAACCGTCATTTCACTGAGAACAACAGAAGCCGAATATGTGCCTGTTGCTTCTACCTGAGTAAAGCTGTTACCTGACTTCTGATAAAATTTAACATTGCCTTCAGAATCCATAGTATAAAAAATATCATCAAGACTTGTTTCAAGATAAGGAAGAGGCTTGCTGCTGTCAGAAGCTACAATGTCTTGTGTATAAGAATCAGTTAAAAAACCTTCATACTCAT
Source organism: uncultured Eubacteriales bacterium (assembly GCA_964454355.1). Lineage (GTDB taxonomy): Bacteria > Bacillota > Clostridia > Oscillospirales > Acutalibacteraceae > UBA1081. The sequence continues at coordinate 6,325 of CAYVTA010000092.1, forward strand.
CAGTTGTCTCTTCTTCTTTGCCTATCTGACTCAAATCAATGATTCCGCTGAAAACAAGCACAGAAAAAACACAAATTACAGCCAGTACGGCAAGTACAATTGTAAGTTTCTTTTTATTACCTTCACTCATAAGAATTTACATCTCCGAATTTCCAAAATTTATATATTTAATTATATATAAAATTAAGTTCTATGTCAATTACAATGTAAAAGTTTTTATATTTTCCTGTTGTAATCAAACAGTCAAAATGTTATCATAATATCAGAATCGACAAAAAGGAGCTTTTTATGAATTTAAAAAACAAAAATTTACTCCCCTACTACATTGTCGCAATACTTATTATTGTCTGTGCTGTCATATCCGTAGTCTTAATTGGTGTTTTTATAAATAACAAAGATGATGAAACAACTACTCAGCCTGAAATCATCACGGAATTTATGAATGGCGAAGTACCTTATTATGATAATATCCCGGCGAGCTCTTATTTAAAAGAGGAATTTACTGAAATAGATGGAAGGATGACTTATTCTGATACTTCGGTCAACTACTCAACAGGAATAGATGTATCTTCCTACCAAGGAAATATTGATTGGCACGCAGTAGCTAAAGACGGAATTGATTTTGCAATTATAAGAGTTGGCTACAGAGGTTACGGTACAGCAGGAAACATCTGCGTTGACGATTCGGCAAGAACCAACATCAAAGAAGCGAAAGCTGCCGGTTTAAAAGTCGGTGTTTACTTCTATTCGCAAGCTACATCTACTCTCGAAGCCGTTGAAGAAGCAGAATTTGTACTTGAAGCAATAAAAGATTACGAAATTGATTTTCCTGTTATTTTTGACTGGGAGAACGATCCGGGAGTCGGAATGAGAACAGACAACATGGCAAGCGAACAGATCACTGCCTGTGCAGTTGCATTTTGTGAAAAAATCAAGGAAGCCGGTTACACACCCGGAGTTTATTTCAATCTGACTGATGCATATGAACGCTACAACCTTGAGAAAATCAATGATTACGTATTTTGGTACGCTCAATTTAAAGGAGAATCTCCTGAATTCTATTATCAATATAACATCTGGCAATATGCAAACGACGGAACAGTTGAAGGAATCAGCGGAACAGTTGATCTGAATATTTGTTTTTCATCTTATTAAAGATTTAAAAAAATAAGTCTGTAGACAAAAACTACAGACTTTTATTTTTATTCACCTTTCATTTCAAGCAGTTGCTGTGTACCGTTGTAAGCATCAACAGAGAGCTTGACAGAATCGAAAATCGCAGATTTAATATCATCGTCTGTTACGCCCAATTCAACGCTCCACTTTTTATCGATGAATGTATTTCTGCACATAATCTCCGCAAGCCCCACAGGGTCAATACCACTCTCAACGCCCTTTTCTTTATACTGTTTTCTCAACACAAGACCGTACATCTTGAACATCCACTTCTGAATATTGATAATTCCTCTTTTTGGATCATCCATTGCAGCGTGAACGATATGAAGAAACTCGTTCCATGTGAGATTATAATAGCCTACAGGAACAGCATTTCCGCCTTTATTCTTTTCTGCTGCACCAACAATAACCTGTGCGACCTGACGCACGGTTACCATCGTTGTTCCGCCTCTGGGATACATGGTACAGGGTTTCATACCCGCAAGCTGTTCTATAAGTATTACCCAAACAGGCTTTCTTCCGGGCTGAGTACCGAAAATATAAGGAAGCTCAAGAACTGCAACATCCATGCTTCCGTCTTTTGCAAAGCTTAATGCAACTTCTTCCTGCTCAATTCGGCTTCTGATGTAAGGATGATGCTTAGTAAGC
>CAYVTA010000093.1:0-8043 GCA_964454355.1 uncultured Eubacteriales bacterium
TCCTGCGTGACTGTTTTTGTGTGGGGAACCCTCGCCGGGGGTTCCCCGTTACATCGCAGATAAATTATTGTTTGGGTGTGACACAAATTAATAAAGACATATTATTAAAAAAATTCCCGAGAACTTTAGTCCTCGGGAATATTCATTTTTTTTAATCCCATTCACAGCCTGTAACGGTATCCATATCAATACCCTTTGTGTCATGAGTCTTTGCCGAGAGGGTTATAAGTGCTCCGGCAAAGCCGGGAACTGCAAGGCAAAGAGCAATTATCCACTCGTAGCTGTTTCCGAATATGGTAACTAAGGGCATACCTACAATGTATGTGATAGCAACACCTACAGCAACAACGATATATTGTGCCGAAATGGTCGAAGAACGTAAGTTTGTGGGGGAAGATTCGCCTATCATCATGATAAGAACATCGTTCGTTGCATAGTAGCTGCCTATGCAAGCTCCGCACAGGAAACCTACAATATAGGGGCTCCAGTTCATATTTGCACCGGCAACAAAGCCTACAAGTGAAACTAGACATATGGAAGCCATCGTAACAGCCGCCGTTTTTCTGCCTTTTGAGTCAGACACAAAGCCCATGATTACCTGTGCACAAGCACTGCCTATAGTAAACAGGAACAGTGCTGTTGTTAATGCACCTACGCTTGCGGCATCAACCGCCTCTTCAAGTGTTGCATACATTCCGTTTTTAACATAGTAGTTCGCATAGCCATAGGACATTATAGGACTGTAGTCTATAGTTACAAGGAAGCCGACGTTTGCAATTGCCGCAGAAATATAGAGCCATTTGAGCTGTTTGTGTTTGAATGCAAATTTGATTGCGTTAATAAGACCGCCCTGTGCATTTGCTTCTTTTTCTGTCTGTTCCTGTAATTCTCTTTCTTCGTCTGTCATCTTGAGATAGCGAAGTCTGGAATCTATGAATGCATCCGTTTCCCTTGCGGAGAGCAGAGCAATGAAGCTGCAGGTTAATCCTATGATTGCGGGAATAAGATAAACCTTTCTCCATTGAGAAGCCTCAGTCATAAGCAGACGTCTTAACAACGGAACGAGCATAACACCCATGTTAGCAACAAACTTGATTACGGAGTACATTCTTGCTCTGTGCTTGGGCGGAGCCGATTCCATTATATAGACAACGTGCATATCGTGCGGGATGAAGAACTGAACCATGCAGGCACCTACAAAGTAAAGCACAAGGTTGTTTGAAAGGAAAATTATAAGCAGAGCAAGGCTCATTCCGAAAGTGTTGATGATGAGGAATTTTTTTCTTCCCCATCTGTCTGCAAGAGGACGGTAAACAAGACCTATTATCTGAAACGGAACTGCAACCATTGAGATAATGTTAAGCAAACCTACCGAGCTTTCACCGTAGGAAGCAAGCAGATCGTTTGCAATTTCCGTTTTCATGAATGTGCCTATCTGTGAAGCAATCTCATCTGTTGCGTAAATTAAGGTGATTACAAAAATAAGATAAGCGAAGTAGAGGTTCTTCTTAGGTCTTGATTTTTCATATTCCCATTTTTTTATTTCTTTTTCTCGTTTCGCTGCAATTTTCCGGAGCTTTTCAGGACTTAGCTGTTTTGTTTGCATGCGACACATCTCCTTTTTTTGAGAAAATCAATAATTATGCATTTTTTCCGCAGCATTTTTTATATTTCAAACCGCTGCCACAGGGACATGGATCGTTTCTGCCGATTTTTTCTCCCTTTTTGACAGGTCTGTTTTTCTCTGTACCGTCACCGCTGTTTGTTGTAGTGGGATTCATTTTCTGTTCACGCTTAACATCAGCTTCGGAACGGAGAACTGCACAAAGAACAAACTGAACAGTTCCTTCACGGATATTTGTGATCATTTCCTCAAACATATCAAAGCTTTCTTCTCTGAAAGCAACAACAGGATCCTTCTGACCGTAAGCCTTAAGACTAACGCCTCTCTTGAGCTGTTCCATTGCGTCAATATGATCCATCCAACGCATATCAACATTTTCGATAAGAGCCTTATGCTCAAGAGCCTTGAGCATTTGCTCGCCATACTTTTCTTTTTGAGAGTCAAGTCTTTCTTCTGCGAGGTCAAGCATCTGGTCAAGAATCATTCCCTGGTCAGTTTCGCTTGCAAGCTCATTATCACCCAGAAGCCATGCGTATTTGCTCTTGAGACCCTGGAGGTTCCAGTCTTTTGAGCTGTTTGACTTAGGACAGTAGAATGTAACAGCATCTGTAAGACTGTCAATAATCATCTTGCGTATTGTTGAGTCAAGGTCAACGCCGTCAAGAACATTATTTCTCTGCTTGTAGATTATCTCACGCTGCTTGTTCATGACGTCATCATATTTGAGAACATTCTTACGTGTTGCGAAATGGTTGCCTTCAACCTTTTTCTGAGCATTTTCTATCGTTTTAGAGAACATCTTGACATCAATAACCATATCGTCTGTACCCTTGAGGGAGTCAAGAATGTTAAAGAATCTGTCACCTGCAAAGAGTCTGATAAGATCATCTTCTGCTGAAAGGAAGAAACGGCTTGTACCCGGGTCGCCCTGACGTCCGGCACGACCCCTTAACTGGTTATCGATTCGTCTTGATTCATGTCTTGAAGTGCCGATGATATAAAGACCGCCTACATCTCTTACCTGCTGTGCTTCGCCTGCAATTTCAGCCTTGTATTTTGCTTCAAGCTCGGAGTAAATACGTCTTGCTTCAATAATTTCTTCATTGTCCGTTTCCGCAAAACCTGTAGCCTCAGCAATAAGCTCTTCGGTCATGTTTTCCATTTTACGCATTTCAGACTTTGCAAGATATTCTGCGTTACCGCCGAGAAGAATATCGGTGCCTCGTCCTGCCATGTTGGTTGCGATAGTAACTGCACCTAATTTGCCTGCCTGAGCTATAATTTCAGCTTCTTTATCGTGGTACTTAGCGTTGAGAACATTATGCTTAATACCGTTCTTCTTAAGAACTTTGCTCAACTGCTCGGATTTTTCAATGCTGACAGTACCTACAAGTACTGGCTGACCTTTTTCATGAAGCTCTTTGATAAGATCTACAATAGCAGCAAATTTTGAATTTTCCGTTTTGTAGAATGCATCAGTCTGATCGTCTCTTATCATGGGCTTGTTGGTAGGAATTGCGATAACATCAAGACTGTAAATTTCCTGAAATTCATCACTTTCCGTCATAGCAGTACCGGTCATACCTGAGAGCTTGTCATAAAGACGGAAGTAGTTCTGGAATGTAATTGTAGCAAGAGTTTTGGATTCTGAGCGTACATTTACCCCTTCTTTTGCTTCGATTGCCTGATGAAGCCCCTCATTGTAGCGTCTGCCTATCATGATACGTCCTGTAAACTCATCAACAATAAGCACCTGACCGTCTTTAACAACGTAGTCTATATCACGCTTCATAACGCCTCTGGCCTTAAGAGCTTGATTAAGGTGATGCTGAAGAGTAAGGTTTTCTGCATCCATAAGATTTTCAAGATTGAACCAGCTTTCAGCTTTTGCAATACCGTTCTTTGTGAATGTTGCACTTTTAGCCTTTTCATCGACAATGTAATCGCTGTTGTCATCATCTGCAACGGAGTCGATCTCCTGTTTTGAGTCAAGCTCTTTGATTCGTTTTTCTTTAAGTGTTTTTACAAAGTTGTCAGCCTGCTTGTAAAGGTCAGATGACTTATCACCTCTGCCTGAGATAATAAGAGGAGTTCTTGCTTCATCGATAAGAATAGAGTCTACCTCGTCTACAATAGCAAAATTGTGACCTCTCTGAACACGCATCTCCTTGTAGGGAACCATGTTGTCACGAAGATAGTCAAATCCCATTTCGTTGTTTGTTCCGTAAGTGATATCTGCGTCGTATGCAGCTTTTTTTGCATCATGATCTGCACCCTGAACAATAAGACCTACAGTGAGACCCATGAAACGGTAGACTTTGCCCATCCATTCTGAGTCACGTCTTGCAAGGTAATCATTTACCGTAACGATATGAACACCCTTGCCTGTCAGTGCGTTAAGATATGCCGGAAGCGTAGCAACAAGAGTTTTACCCTCACCTGTACGCATCTCGGAAATTCTTCCCTGATGAAGAACAATACCGCCGAGTATCTGAACAGGAAAGTGTTTCATGCCGAGAACTCGCCATGAAGCCTCTCGGCAGGCGGCAAAAGCTTCCGGCAGAAGACTGTCAAGAGATTCGCCGTTTGCTATACGCTCCTTGAACTCAGGTGTTTTTGCCTGAAGCTCGGCGTCGGTAAGTTTTGTAAATTCCTCTTCAAGAGCAAGAACTTTTTGCTGAAGAGGCTTTACTCTTTTTAATTCTTTTTCGGAATAGTCACCGAATATTTTAGTCAGAAATGACAACGTAATTACATCCTTTCAATTCCTATCATTTTTATATTTTCTTTTTACAAAAATCGTCCATTGTGCAAATATCGCATTTTGGTTTGCGGGAATCGCATACTGCTCTGCCATGAAGCACCGCCCTATGACAGAAATCGTTGCTTTCCTCCGGCGGTATCAGTTTTTTCAATTTTAATTCAACCTTGTAAGGGTCTTTTGTGTCTGCAAGCCCCAGACGGTTTGAAATTCTTATTAAATGCGTATCCGCTACTATTGCAGGTTTGCCGTAAACATCACCGACGATGAGATTTGCCGTTTTCCTGCCTACACCCGGAAGGCGAGTGAGATCTTCTATGTTGTCGGGAACTTTTCCGCCGAAATCGGACAAGATCATCTGTGCCATTCCGACTATGTCCTTCGCCTTTTGCCTGAAGAATCCGCAGCTATGAATGATATCTTCAATGTCAGCAGGATCGGCGGCGGCAAAGTCCTCAGCGGATCTGTATTTTTCAAACAGTGAAGGAGTTACCATGTTGACTCGAGCATCCGTGCATTGAGCTGAAAGCCGTGTGGCAATTAGAAGCTGCAACGGGTCATCAGCGACAAGAGAGCAGATTGCATCGGGATATTCTTTTTTTAAAGCCTTTACGGCGTTAAGTGCAATTTCTTTTTGTGTCATAATTAAAAACTATCAATTCCTGCGGCAACACGGAGAATTTTTCTAGCATCTGCTGCAGTAATTTTTTTGTTTAAGTCAACATCTGCGGCACTGAATGATATTTCGTCCAGATTCTCCAGCAAAGAAGCAGCTCTGAGCGTCATACGTGCATCCGCAGCGGCTATTTTTCCGTTGCCGTCAACATCACCGAGAAGTCTTTCCTGTCTTTGTGCTACCGTATATTCAAATGTTGTTTTAAAGTCACCGTAAGTGACCGTTACGGGATATTTACCGATGGTTTCTGTGTCAATATTGTGAGAAAGAGTATAACTGTAGCTTTCAAGAAGCTTCTTTTCACCGCTGTTGTAAATAACGTATACCAACAGATTGCTGAAATCAACATCTTCTGTTACATAGCTGCCCACGGAAGCCGTATCACCCGTTTCAATTCCTGTTTCAAGAAGAAGGAGCACTTCGTAGTCAAATGCTACGTATTTATCCATGTAATATATCCTTGCAGTGTGAGTACCAACCTGCATATTGTCAAATTCAATGTCAAATTCAGTGATTGATTCTGTTACACCGTTATCATATGTGGCTTCAAGTGAAAAATCATTAATATTGAAGCTTTGTCCCTGATAGATTGTAAGGTTGGAGGGCAGCTTGAGAAGCTTTAAGCTCGTTACCTTTCTGTTTGAAACATAAATATGGAAGCTTGCCTGTATTTCAGGGTACATATAGCTTACTGTTACTTTGTAAGTTCCGGCTTGGAGAGTAGTATCCCCCTCTGTTACACCTGATATGGTGTATTCGCCTTTTTTGAGCTCAATTCCTTTGCCATCGTTTCTTCCGTCGCTGAAATATGCCGTTACGGTAAGTCCATCAAATGAAATTGCTTCGCCTACCACATAAGCAGTCTTCTTAGGAAGAGTGATTACAATTCCCGTGACAGGCACTTTTGCAACGGAAATATTAAACGACGCCGTAAAACCTCCGTAGTGAACGGTTACGGTTTTTTCTCCGTAGGTTGCAAGGCTGGGAAATTCTACAGTGTAGCCTGTAATCCTCATTGATGAACTGTTTTCGTCATCAAATATAACAGAAACCTCAAGACCCGTCAGATCAACCTGTGTTTCTCCTTCGATATATGCCAATTTATCGGGAAGAGCTGTAATTTCAATTCCCTTTGTGCCGGTGACAGTTCCGCCTGTAACGGTAGGTGCGGATGAAACATATTTTACACCCGACGACAGATCCACCCAGCCGTAAACACAGTCATAAACCGTATAACCAAAAGATCCCGATACTTTGATAACATTAAGGTATGCATCTTCTCTTGCAGTAATATTGAAATTCAGAGACTTTTTTGCTTCTTCATACAGCTTTACTCCGCTTTCACTTGTAACAAGATAAGAACCTGTAGAATAGCTTGCCGCAAAGCTTACAAACGGTAATGAAGAAAGCATTACCGACAATATCAACGCAAGAGCAATTATTCGTTTATGCATCTTCACACCGTCCTTTTCTATAATCTACATCATTATAATATATTTAAGCAATAATGTCAAATAGTATATTTTTTATTTGACATATCGTAAAACGGTGTTGTTTATATTTATAAAAAGTATTGACTTTCTTTCCTTTTGTTTTTATAATAAAACTGCTCGTATCTCCTAAATGAGATTGCGAACGATGAGTGAAATTAAAGGAGGAAAACTTATGCAAAAGAAAATTATCAGCATTCTTTTGGTACTTGCAATGATTTTAAGTGTGGCACCCGTTTCCGTTTTCGCAGAGGACGGAGAATCGGTGGATTATCAGCAGATTAGCTTAGGAGACATTGTGTATGTTGATGTTGCGGAAGATGAAACTGTTTATTTGGAGTTTATTCCTGAGACAACAGATGTTTACAGATTCTACTCAATAGCAAGTATTGACACATACGGCTACATCTATGATTCCGAAATGAACAGGCTTGCATCAAATGATGATGGCGGTGTAGACCTAAACTTCAGCATTGCATATGAGCTGATTGCAGGCAGAACTTACTATTTGGGCTGCAGTTTGTGGTCATCAACAATAATCCGCAGCTACTATGTTAGCTTGGAGTTAGGCTGTCTTCATAGCAATGTTGAGCATCGTTATGCGGTAGAGCCAACTTGTACATCCTTCGGTTATTCGGGTGACAGCTACTGCTCTGATTGTGGCGAGTTGTTATACCGTGGATATGCTATATCAAAGCACAATTATGACTCTGAATGGTTCGAAGGTAGCTGTACTGAACAGTCAGGATATATATATACCTGTACAGACTGCGGTGATTCATTTACTGAATATTGGGGTTATGAGCATTCTTATGAGTCAGAGTGGATAGATCGTCCTGATTGTGCTTCCGGTGGTTATTATCTGTATACCTGTTCGGATTGCGGAGATTCTTTCATGAGTTCGTGGAGCGAAGATCATAACTGTGAATCAGAATTTTTCGAAGGTAGCTGTACAGAGCGGAGTGGCAACTTGTATACTTGTACAGATTGCGATTATTCTTACTTTTCTTCATGGGGATATGCACACGATTATGAAGGTGTATATGTAGAAGGAGACTGTGATGAAATCAGCTATTATGTGTATACTTGTGCAAATTGCGGTGATTCATATGAATCAACAAGCGGATATGAACATAACTATGAGTCAGAATATATAGAAGGCAGTTGCTTTGAAAGCAGTTACTATATATATACCTGTACGGAATGTGGATATACATATACTTCCTATTGGGGCTATGAACATAACTATGAAAGCGAATGGTTCGACGGCAGCTGTACTGAACAGTCAGGATATATATATACCTGTACGGAATGTGGATATACATATACTTCCTATTGGGGCTATGAACATAACTATGAAAGCGAATGGTTCGACGGCAGCTGTACTGAACAGTCAGGATATATATATACCTGTACGGAATGTGGAGATACATATACTTCCTATTGGGACTATGAACATAACTATGAAAGCGAATGGTTCGACGGCAGCTGT
>CAYVTA010000094.1:0-7995 GCA_964454355.1 uncultured Eubacteriales bacterium
GCAACGGATAAATGGACTCTTGCAAGGTTGAGAATGCGAGAGTCTATTTTTTATTGTCTGGAGGGTTACATATGATTATTATTAAAAACTATACTGTGATATTTAAAAAAATCGCTACTTCATAAAGACGGAGCATAAGCCGCTATGCCCTGACTGTGGCGGGTCTCTGGTGGTCAGAGACAGCCGAAAACGGTTTGTAAAGGATTCAAGCGGGCAGGAATACCCTTTTAAATTGAGGCGGTTATACTGCCCCGTATGCGGTCAAATACACCTTGAAATACCGGACTGCATCGAGCCGAACAAGCACTATTTCAAAGCAACTATAGCGGGAGTACGCAGCGGGGAAATCGAATGTTGCGCCGCCGACAACAAAACAATATATCTGTGGAAAAATGATTAAAACACACCCGTTTTTCCTTTCGTCCTCATCCTCTGTGTGATATTCTTTTAGTGTATCAAAGGGGGTGGGGACGTTTTTTAGTAACAACACAACGGAAAGGAAGCGGAAAAAGATGGTTTACATTCTTTTGCTTTTAATCATCGTAATTATTCTTATACTGCTATTATTCAAGTGTTGTAGCAGTAACAGAGGAACAGAGCCGCCACCTTCGGACACTACCAGCACAACAGAAAACAAAACACTTGACTTTATACCGGCTGGGGAAGAAGGCAGAATCACAATACCGGGATATGCAGGTATTTACTTTAAAGCCGGTACGAACCAACAAACGGTTGATTTTCATAATCCCAAAACAAACAACTGTTATTTTAAAATTTCTCTCTATTTATCAAATGACTATCTATTATTTCAAAGTGACTTGATAAAGCCGGGTGAGCAATTAAAAGAAATAACCATAAATCAGAAATTGGAAAAAGGAATATATAAAAACTGTTTGTTAGTTTATCAGTGCTATTCCCTTGATGGGGAAACGCCTTTAAATGGCAGCACACAAAACATTGAAATCAATTCCAAATGAAAGAGGTACAAAAGTAATGAAAAAGATTTTAGCACTTGTTTTATCCCTTGTTTTAATGCTGGGTTGCACTACAACCGCATTTGCGGCAAATTACCCTTATGAAGGCGGTTGTGAAATGCCGGTAACTGCTTATTCTTACGGTTCATTTTATTTATACATTCCCGAAAATGTAGATTTTACAGGTTCTTTAGGTGGAGAATGTTTATTGTCAATCGGAGAATATAACCTTGATTTAACAGATAGTATTTCTGTATCAATCGGAAATTTCAATTCTGAAGGCGCTATCACAATGACACACAAAAATAAAGAAGGCGTTACCACCGATTTATACATTTATAAAGATTCTCAAATGCAAGAAAGATATAGTGATTCTGCGTTTCCTATTTTTACAGCAACTTATGATGAACTTGAACAAGGAAATAAGGATTTTTATGTTTATGCAAGAATAAGTGACGATGCACCCGCTGGAAGATACAACGGTACAATTCAATTCTATACATATATTGATTCATCTTTTTAAATAATAATTGCTCCCTATCTTCACAGACGGGGAGCATATTTTTATACGCCGCCGACAAGGTTTATTATTGCCTCGGCGGTTTTTTTGTTGGTATATTTGCGTATATGTGGAATGACCTTTTCAATGTTTTTCTTCTTTACGCCGGTAATGCTCCGAAGGTCTGACCAGTAGAACGGTGCATTATTAGCCTTTAGTTTATTATACCCCCACACAATACGCCTTGCCCAGTTTTCCTCGTATGTCTCGGTATATCTATCAAACACGGCTTTGCAAAGCGGGAGATTTTCAAGCCTATGACCGGGAAATCCCATCTCCCTATATATTATTTTCTCCGATACTCTTTCGGGTCTGCCTGTTTCGCTGGCTGTCCCGTCATATATCGACCTTGCAACACGTTCCAATATGGGAGCGGTTTCCGCATCATATACCGCCCAATCTATAGCGGGTCTGTTAGCCATATAATGTGTGCTTTGCTCCTGTTCTATCTGCGCCGCCGTCAACATCGGATTTGTTAAAGTCTCAACATCCATCCCAAGGTAAAAAGCAATCTGACAGATAACCGAGAAATCAAAACGGTCTCCTCCGAGTAATACCCGCTGGATTTGCGACATACTGGCTATATCGCAAATATCCAGTTTCTTGTAGTAGACGTTTATATCCTCTGCAAGTTGCTTTGTATATCTGGTTTTACCGGTAGATTTTATATATTTTGTATTCTGCATCCCGTGATACAGCACCGCACTAATGGAAATATCTTTTTCAAAGTCCATCGGTGCATTGAACGCATCCACCATATATTGAGCGAAGGCAACTTTGAGCGGGTCTGTCTCAATAACCGGCTTTTTACCCACTATATAAGATTCAGCCGGGCAGAGGGTAAATGTCTGCTCACTCTTTGCCACTACAGAGGAATTAACCAACCTACAATTATGTTTTGTGCATATCTGCATATTGCGGATTTGGTGTACCCTGTGCCAATATGCTTCCCCATATTGCCGCCTATCCTCATCGGCACATATAGGACAATATTTCAAATATAAATCGCCTTCGCTTCTGGGGAGTATGGAAAACAGATGGTGAACGTCGCAGAAGTCAAACCCTATGTGGTACAATGCTTTTTTCTTTTGTTCCTGCGGGATGAATCTTGCGTATTGCGGGTACATCGTATGACATAGGATTACATCACTAATGGGGTAAATCCTCTGTATTGCTGTTAGCATATCGGGGTTAATATGCCCTAAAAATTCTTTGCTGGGGTTATCGTGTCTATTGGATAGAATATCATTTAAAGCGGCTTTGTGGGTCAAACAGCCTGTATGCACATAGTAGCGACAAAACCAACTATACGCCAATTCATCCGGGTATATCTCCGGTAGATAGGAAATCATACCCGCACCTCCTCTATGGCTATATGTGCCTTTAGCAAGGTTATAATATCGCTGTTGTCGGCTTTTGCTGTGGCGGCTAATGCTACTATGCTGAAATCGTCTGTAATATCGCTTTGCACCTGTGGCGGTTCTGGCTTTGCTTTCTTGTTTGTGGCGGTCTGCTTTCTGTGCTTGATTGTCGGCTCTATATAACTATGGAGCATTGATAGCCGCTTTTTATATGCTTCGTTTAATGTCTCTATGCTTAAAATCTCTTTGCCGTTAAGTATGGCTATTTCCTGTGCATCGTGAATCAAAGAGACCACAACAGAGACAATACCGCCGCTATGCTCATACAGCCAGTTTATAATAGCATCCGTCATTTCTGCTTTGTGTTTTGTGTACTGATAGGAAAACAAGGTACAACAGAAATCATAAAAATATCGGTCACATTTCAATGACTGATAATGCAGACCCAGAGAACGGCGGGCAAGTTGCATCGCAGATTCAAAAAATATACTGCTTTCCGGTGTCCCTACCATACAGATGGAAATACCGCTATTATTTATAAGTTGCGTAAGCATACCGACAAGGCTTTTCCCGTGCTTGCTGTTGACTACGTTCTGAATCTCATCTACCACCAATAACCCTATATGGTTTATGGCAACCTGACTCACGCTGCCTATTAACATATCTGTTGTTACACGGATTTTTAACGCATTTTTATAATAATCACTGCCTAAAACCTCATCGACCTTCCGGAGAATTTCTAACAAAAGACCTTTAACGGATGAATCGAAGGGACACTGAACCACAACGCAAGGAATGATTTTTGCATATGGCTTTTCTGTCTCTATAATTCCGTCAGCCTGTAGCAGAGACAAAGACCGGGAGATAGCAGAACTCTTTCCTATACCCGAATTTCCTATGATGGTAAAACTATCAGACCCGCCCATTATACCGGTGTACTCTTGCTGTTGTATGGCTCTATGGTTTTGATTCTGTTGTATTACCGCCGTTTTCGTCATCTTCTTTTGGAGAGAACGGAGCAGGGCAAGATATAACTTGCTGTAAATCTCTGTTGTCATCGGAGAGGGAATATATACCCTGTAAAGGTCTGATAATGCAATCAAGCGTACAGCCTCATTCTGGGAGCGGATATTTTCATCATAAGCAGGTAATACCGACAATGCCGATATTAACGCATTACCGGCTTTCATCTCCGGTATAAGTTTTAAAATATCATTCATTGGCTGCACTCTCCTTTACGTAGTCAATATGGGTTTTCTGCTGTTCTCTGCGGCGGTTGTCTCTTATGCCTTTTATGCTTGTATTGCCTTGATTTGTAGCGGAAGCGGCAACAATGCTGATATGTTTAACAAGGTCAATTTTTGCTTGCATATTGTCTGCTGTGGCGGCTTTTACAGTGGCTTTCTGGGTCTCTTTTATGGTTTCGACTTCCTGTGCGCCCTTGCCGCAAAAACGGCTCTCAATCAGCGTAAAAGGGGTATAAACGCCCTTTTCCAATAACCAAACCTCGGCAACATCCTCCGGGTTATATGCTACAGTGACCGTGCCGCCGTTTAAGTATCGTTCAGTAAATCCATCGTGTTTATATCTTAACTTGTTGACTATAAGACCCTTTCTGCTGAATTTGCCTGTTGTCCTCGGTAACAATGTTAAAACCAAAGTGTTATAATCGGCGGGAATAAGATTTGCACCGGCTTGATTTAGTCCATAGTTCCAAATGTCGCTTGCGTATGGTTTTACACCGTCTGCAAGCATTTTTTCAGTATAGGGGAAATTCTCAACTATTCTCTGGCTGTTGTAATACACGATGCAGCGAAGGATTATTTTTTCAAAGTCTGCCATTGTCAACCGTGCATCTTTTCTGTAATCGTGTGCGCCTCTTTCTTGATAGTCCGGCTCTATAACGCCTTTACCCTTTAGATGTGGTTTATACAATCCTTGCACAACATCAAAAAACTTTTCTACTGCGCCCTTTAGTTCCGGGCGATAAGGGGCAAGGCTAACCAGCCTAACCCCAAAATCCGTTATTTGCTCAAATGTATTTGAAACATATTCCTTTCCCATATCTGTGACCAGTGTGGCGGGGAGCATATTACAATCCCATTGTTGCGGATTGATTGAAATACCGTGTTTTCTGCATAGTTCCGTTTTGTCGCTTATAACATTTGTCATCAGATTGCGGAGACTGTAAACACCGCCCTCCCACGAGAGGGAATAACCGCAACACAAACCGCTGTAAGCATCTACACAAGCGGTCAAAATGGGTCTGCCTACAATTCCTCCAGCATCGTTCACAAGGTAAATATCGCATATTGTAGCATCCAGCATTCCAACACCGACAGCGGGCGCAAACTCTTGTATTCCATCCCCTAAAAGCGGTCTGTTATTCCTCTGATAGTTTTTAATTCCGTTTCTTGAAATATAGTAATTCTGCATCTTTTTATGGTTTCTGTAATAATATCGAAATTGATGGAAAGAGGGGTATTGCGGCAATAGCACACCTTCAGCATTGCAATATTTCTCTTTTAGCATAAGTGTATAAGCGGTATTCAGGCTGTTTTTGTTTTGCGTATAGAAAAACTTATTCAATGCCCATCGGATGTTTTTTTCATCCTCGGTCAATGGCTTTTCCGTTGTTGCGGTTTTGGGAGACAGAGCGGCTATATTCTGATAGACAAGATATAACCACAGGTAATTACAAACCGTCTGCTTGCTTATACGTCTTTCTTCCGTAATCTGTGTTATTGCCTCACATCTGCGCTTTTTGTCTGTTACAAAGGGCAGCACACAGGCAATATAATTAAAATGCTCATAGGAAAATTTACGGCTTTGTGGGTCTAAATCGTTTATATCGGGGAGAGGGTCTAACACATCATCGGAGCAGGTTTTATATTCTGCCAGAGTATCAATATCAACCCATTTTGGCATTGTGTTTCTTTTGCAGTTAATTATAAAGGCTTTACCGTCCTTTGTATCCAGCACCCGAATTATGGTTTCTCCATTTCTTAATAGTTGGTTATTCTTCATTGACTACTAACCCCCAATCTGTAACACCACGCCGCAACCAGTAAAGCCGGGAAGCATCCAGCAGTTTAACGGTCATCGGCTTTGTCAGAAAACGACGTTCAACACATTCTCTCACCAGCAAATCCCCGTTTATTTTGATACAAACAAAATCGGAGGTATATTCTCCATCTGGTAAACCATCCAGAGGAACATTGCAACGAATTTCTTTTATATCCTCGCTGGCTTGGAGTATATCAGCATAGGCGTATTGGATGGAATCAAAAGTTCTGCATACTTCCTCGCATTTGCTGATAGTGCGTTTTTCGCACCTGCCTTTAAAGTTCTTTTTACGCATAAAAAGCCTTCCTTTCATCCTGTTTTTGCTTTCCCAAAAACGTCCCCAAAAATGAAAAACAAGTTCCCAAAAACGAAAACCACCTCCCAAAAACAGATTTTTGGGAACTATTATTTTAAGGACAAAAGCGGGAAAAGCGTTGATTTTACTGCATTTCTTGACAGTTTCCCAGAAACATTATAAATCCCCAAAAACACAGATTTTTAGAATTACTATGTTTTGGGACAAGTTTTAACACCGTTTTTTAGGGCATTAAAATTTGAGTTTTGCATCTCTGAAAATGTAAATAAAATAATAGTTTTATTGTCAAAAATGCAGGATTTGCAAGGCTTTCGGCGTAAAAAAAGACCTTGCAGATTTTACTCTACAAGGTCAATTTTTCTATTGTGGTTTTACAATCTGGGTTTGCCCCAAATCAGTGTGGTTAAAGTGTTATTTAGTCTTTAAGAGCCGCCTGAGCTGCTGCAAGACGTGCTATGGGAACTCTGAAGGGAGAGCAGGAAACGTAGGACAGACCTACCTTGTGGCAGAATTCAACGGAAGAAGGATCTCCGCCGTGTTCGCCGCAGATGCCCAGCTTGATGTCGGGACGGGTCTGCTTACCCAGTCTTGCTGCCATTTCAACCAGCTTACCTACGCCGTTCTGGTCAAGACGTGCGAAGGGATCGCTTTCGTAGATCTTGCTGTCATAGTATGCATCAAGGAACTTGCCTGCGTCATCGCGGGAGAAGCCGAAGGTCATCTGGGTAAGGTCATTGGTACCGAAGGAGAAGAATTCTGCTTCCTTTGCGATCTCGTCTGCGGTAAGAGCCGCACGGGGGATCTCGATCATAGTACCAACCTTGTACTGCATATCGCTGTTTGCGTTTGCAAGCTCTTCGTTTGCGGTGTTAACAACAGTCTTCTTAACGTATGCCAATTCCTTGATATCGCCTACGAGAGGAATCATTATTTCGGGAACCATAGTCCATTCGGGATGGCGTGCCTGAACGTTAAGTGCTGCGCGGATAACAGCTCTGGTCTGCATTGCCGCGATTTCGGGGTAGGTAACCGCAAGACGGCATCCTCTGTGACCCATCATGGGGTTGAATTCGTGGAGGGAAGCAATGATATCCTTGATCTGCTTAACGGTCTTGCCCTGAGTTTCGGCAAGCTTTTCAATATCCTTTTCCTCAGTGGGAACGAACTCGTGGAGAGGGGGATCCAAGTAACGGATAGTTACGGGGTTGCCCTGCATTGCTTCGTAGAGGCTCTCAAAGTCTGCCTGCTGGAGAGGAAGTATCTTTTCAAGCGCTATTTCTCTCTGCTCAACGGTGTCGGAGCATATCATTTCACGGATAGCGTCGATCTTATCAAAGAACATGTGCTCGGTACGGCAAAGACCGATACCTTCTGCGCCAAGCTCGAATGCTTTCTTTGCATCCTTTTCGGTGTCGGCATTGGTGCGGATACGAAGTTTTCTGAACTTGTCTGCCCAAGCCATGATTCTGCCAAGCTCACCTACGATCTTTGCATCAACGGTGGGGATAATGCCGTCGTAGATATTACCGGTAGAACCGTCTATGGAAATTTCATCGCCTTCGTTAAAGGTCTTGCCTGCGAGAACGAAGCGCTTGTTTTCTTCATCCATTGCGATAGCGGAGCATCCGGATACACAGCAGGTACCCATACCGCGTGCTACAACCGCTGCGTGGCTGGTCATACCGCCGCGTACGGTGAGTATACCCTGAGCAGCCTTCA
>CAYVTA010000095.1:0-7788 GCA_964454355.1 uncultured Eubacteriales bacterium
AGATAGCCGAAAGTAAAAAAGAGTAAGCAGAAAGCACCGTCAGAAATGGCGGTGCTTTTCACTTAGAACGAAGTGTGTATAAAAGATGCACTCTCGTGTACTATGTACATCTTTTGACAATATCATTTTATCACATTTTTTTAGAAAAAAAAGGACATCTTTTTTATTATAGTCCGAGCAAAAATTCCGTTAGCTCTATATATTTATCGGGCATAATTAAATGAGATAATGCTTTGTTGTAAATCCTCCTTAAATGTCGCTCAGAATAGTTCATTAACTCTGCTATATTTGAAAATGTGAGATCGTCTCGAAAATGATAGTCAAGCAATCGTTGCTCAAAATCATTTTCAAGTCCTTCAATTGAATTGTTGATATCTGAAATTAGTTCTGTAAGTAAATCGTAGGTCTCTAATCTGCATTTATATAAATACATACTTTTGTTCACTGCATTAATTATTGCACCATCACCATTTGATGAGGATTGAACCCTCACTGCGGCATAATCAATCGATTGTACATCAATATTGCTATCAAGGGTATTAAGCTCTTTTGAAATTTCATCAATTCTTTTACAAGCTTTTTGATAGCACTTGAGATATTCTTTTTTTGTCATGTTTATACCTCCCGAATTCTGATGCCGTATCTGAACAGCATCAACTTACGCTTAATTTTATAAACCTCCGTTTTAAGACCTTTCGTATCTTCAACAACAGTTTTGCCGTTCTCTGTATACACAAAGTCAGCTATGTATTTACATGCACATTCGCAAACTTTACCATTGTCATCATATTGATTCGGAATAAGCTCAAATGGGACTTGCTCACGAAGGTCAGAAATAGCACCTGCTTTTTCAAGAACCATAAGCTCACAATGTCTGTTAGCTTCTTTCAAACTGGCGTATGTTTTGCCGTCAACAGTAATTTTCTGAGCTTTATATTTATTCTCAGCAGAAGGAACATCTATACCCAATTTTTTAAGCTGCCGGTTGTCCAGTCGGATTGCCATTTCTCCGCCTCCGCTTCTTGAATATTTCGGGCTTGTACAGTCTGAATGTAATATAATAATTGCCGTTTACATCGTTATAAAACGGCTCCATGTCTGCAAGTTCATAACCGGGATAGAGTTTTCTGCAAAATTCTTTTACATCTATGTCATAATTGCAAAGCTCTTTAAGTTTCACCTTTGAGATTTTACCGTCACGCTGTTTTTTTGGTGGATATGTCAGATTTCTTGAATGCATGATTTTCTTTTTTCCGCTTGTTTCTTTTGTTATGTATTGGGTAAGTCCTGTTACTCCGTATTCATCGAAGAATAATGCTGAAAACTCAGCGATGCCGTATTGCCACATTTTTACGAGCTCTTCATAAGTCAATCCACCGCTGATGATAATGTGATGGTGATGTCTCCCGTTTGGGGCTTGTTCGTATACTGCAAAGTATTTCAATTCAATGCCTTTGTTTTTCAGTGCTCTTCTTATACGGCGGATAAAGTTCTTGCTGTCTCTTTCTGCCTGTTCTGATGAATCGGGAAGAGAAATATCATCATATGTAAGATGTACTACTAAATCATTTTTTGTGAAATTTTCATTTATGAGATATATGTTGTGTCGTTTTGAATTTCTTTCATTAAGAAGCTGCTGTATTTCAGATGTCGGTTTTGCTTTTTTTCTTCTTGTTCCTTTTGGTTTGCTGTCAGTAAACACGGGATAAATCTGAACATCAAGATAGTTGCCGTGAAATATCATCTTTTCTCTGTTGTAACATCTCAAATTTTTCACACTTCTTTCTCTTTAGGACTGCAGGGGGGAAGAAAGTAAAGAACGCCCGCGTTTCTTCCCCCCTGCACCCCCTATCATTCGCGGGGCGGGATAACATAAATTATTTTGTTGAAATATATCACCATGAATAAAATGGTTCTAACTTTATTATCCCATTACAAGCCCGATAGCACCTTTCGGTGCCGACAGACTTATATAATATATAATGTAATAGTACAGCTCGCTGTTTAATCTATCTGTTTAACATTAACAGGTATCCACATATTAGGATTGAAATTTAATGTATATTTGTACTTTTCAACATCGTTTTCTCCGAGGTTTAAATCTTCTACCACATAGGTTACATTGTCGCTTAGTCCTACAAAATGCTTTACATATGTACCCCCGTCTTCAACAATAATTTCCAGTTGCTTGTCCGTAGTATCAGCTGTAATAGACATTTTTCCTGTCATTTGAAACAGAACATCACCTTCAATACAGTTAATTACAGTTAACTGCCTTACAATGTTGAAGTTGTCCGCCTGCTGAGAAAGATTGTATGACACTCTGTCAGCTTCGGGAACACTGATGCAACCTGTGAATGAAAAAAGCATTGTGATGATTGTGATAACACAAATAATTAAAAAAATAATTTTTTTCATTTTATGATGCTCCTTATTCTTTATAGTGTAATGAAAATTATATTTATATTGTGTTTTTTACTAAGGGATCTTTTGCCTTTTCCAAAAGCGTTTAGATTTTAATGTTTGCAGTTTGATTTTATTACGATAAAGATATGAATAGCCGACTTGATGTCTGACTTGAGATGTGCTTTCTGATAACTGCTCAAGGACTTCATCAATAACGCTCCTGAACTGCTCAATACGATCTTCAACGATATCTGAAATAACATCGATTAAAGAATTATATAAATCAGTAATTGCTTGTGCAAAAATACTTGGTACTTTTTCTGATTGCTTAATAATTTTTTGAAATGCAACACTGTCTGTAAAACAGTCGTTTTTTAACAGCTCCTGAATATATTTTAAAATCTTATCATTGCTCATTATTAAGCTCCTTTAACGCATGTTCTGCTTCTTTTATGTGGGTAAACACGATTACGCCAACTTCATCAAAACCAAAGTTTCCACAGTTGTATGCGTTATAGTAATCTTCATCATCTGTGTAAAAATCCGTTTTTATGTATTTTTTTAAGCTGTCTCTGATAATATGTGTTACTGTTAAAACTCCAATACCGTTTCTATCATTCCATTTCCACGGCATATATACCGTATCGCCAACCTTACACGGCAGGTCAAGTACAAGTGAGTTGTCTTTGAAAGTTGGGCATAGGTCCTCAACATTGTTTGCCGCAATAACATTGTCATAAAATTTTGTAGTACCGAGTTTGTCAACACAAGCATCAAAATGATAACAATCTTTGCATGTTTTCATTCTTCGTCACTCCAATCAAGATTCTGACCGCAATTTTTGCACACCTTTGGTTTCTTTTCAGAAAAGATATTGTCAAATATACACTCGCATGTTGGACAATAAACAATGTAACAATCAAGTTTTTCAACCTTGAGTTTCTTTGCAATATCCACACCGATAAATTTTTTCATTCTTAGTTTTCTCCCTTCTCAAGAATCAAAGGTACTTCGAATTTATAACAATCATTTGCAGTCATAACCACACACGGTTTGATACCCAGAACAACAAATCCTGTTTTGCAGTACATTTCATCATTGAGAATATAATCAACCAAGACAACACAACTTCTACCTGTATAAGAATCTGAGTCAGGAAGATATTCATTAAGAGCAAGTAAGTCACCCACCTGATAACATCTGTCATTAAGACGAATTTCAAATGTCTTTTTGCCGTCTATTACATCCTGAAAATATTCAGGAAAACATTTCAATTCATGAATCATTTTTGCATTGCTCCTTTGCAAAAAGATAATAATTGTTGTATTACGGTGAGGATTGTAACAGTAGTTTCCGATTCATATAAAAATACAAAATCTGCATCTGCATGAATTGATTTGTATTGCATACCGTTAAGACCTT
The DNA here is from genome assembly GCA_964454355.1 of uncultured Eubacteriales bacterium. Classification (GTDB taxonomy): domain Bacteria; phylum Bacillota; class Clostridia; order Oscillospirales; family Acutalibacteraceae; genus UBA1081. Next base: position 3,829 of record CAYVTA010000095.1, read on the forward strand.
TTTTTGAAATGATACTTTCTGTTCCGATTACAAGCACTTTGTGACCAACGCGGATGTATCTGTCCATGTTGCGGGCTACAGCGTTATAAGCTATACAATTATAATAATCAGGTTTTTCATCAGGCTTGTTAACTGCAATTGTAAATTCAACACATTGTCTGCCGGATGTTGTGTTTGTTCTTAAATCAGAAATACTGGCAATTCTGCCGACTTTTATCGTTTTGCTGAAGTTATCACTCTTTTTCATCATCATCTGCAGTCACCTCGGTCATTTCAATCTGAGGATTATCAGGCTGATTATTTTCGTTATTGTAAAAAGTTATCTCAATTTGATTTTTAAAAGCATGAAGCTCCTCAATAAAGGTTTTGGTTATGATTTTCAAGGGGATAAGTATGCCTATGAGCATAAAACCACATTTTACAGCGAAATATGTATTGCCTGATTCATCAGTTCGCAAAGTATAAATAATATCCCTGACTGAATAATCACCGAAGGGATGCAGGTGAGCTCTGTTGATGAATTCGATTCCGTATTGAGTTTTCAATGCAACTGCATCATAAGTGCTGTAAGTGACAGACAACGGCATTCTTTCAGTTTCTGTTTCATAAGCGTCTGTATCGTCGAAATTGAAGTGTAACGGCAAAGGTTCATCAATGCGAAAAGCTATCTTTTTACGCTGCGAATCGGTTATTTCATATGTATTGCAAAATGAATCTTCATCAAATTTCGGGCATCCAATAAGTGGATATATTGCCCTGCCGTCAGATAACCATTGAATATCTCTTTCAGGGTCCGAATACAGGATAAGCTGACCTGCAGTTTTACAAAGTGCTATTATTTTCTTTATTTTCATTGTGTAAACATTCCTTTCAGAGTATCAGCAAAGCGACACATATTAGCTTTGAGCTTTGCGGCTGTTTCTACATCATCAATTTTTGAAAGTGCTTCTTTAAGTTTGCTAATATCATTCTGCACAGCTTCGAAGTAAAAAGAGAATCGAGTGATTTCAGGTGAAGCAGACAGCTTGAGTTTTTTTTCAAGCTCAGCAGAATGCTGTTTGATTTTTGTTATTTCATCTGCAAGCTGAGTGTTTTCTTTTGATGCTTCTTCTCTGGCAGTTTTGAGTGCATCGTCCTTTGCCTTTTTAAGCTCCTCAGCATGTTTTGCTTCTGCATCAGCAAACATCTTTTCAGCCGTCTTTTTTGCTGTTTCTGCATCTTTAAGTTTTTTCTTGATATCCTTTGTAGCATCATCAACTGCCTTTTTTGAGTAATCGGCAATTTCCTCTTCAGAAGGCTCACGAACTGCAACTTCTGTAGGTTTGCTTTCATATTCTTCAATTTGATCTTCAAGCTTTTCATTGATGGATTCAAGGTCATATATTTCATCACGGAGTTTCTGAATTTCTTCATCTTTTGAAGATCTTGCATTATCAAGGTCGAGAGAAAGCTGTTCACCATGTTTTGTGAGCTCTTCAACTTTAGCTTTAAGCTCCTTGACTGTCATTTCATCAACATTATTCTCATTCACAAACTGCTCTGCCTGAGCAGGAGAAAAAGCACACAACGCTTTGACCTTTGTAATACCGAGTCTTCCGGTTGAACGGAAAACATCTTCACCGAGAGTTTCAAGAGCCTTTATGTAGTCATATGCCTGTGACTTCTTGAGCCCTACTGCTTTTTCTGTATAGTTTTCAAAACTGTCAAAACCAAGCTCTTCATACAATCGTTCATCACGCATTTTTTTAAGATTCATTGCGAGTGAACACATTGCTTCTGCGGCATCGTTGCCGTTTCTGAGTATTTCATAATGCAGGTATTCTGCTTCTGCTCTTTTTGTAGGTGTGTTGTTTTCAAAAGTGATAATATCGTTCATTGTATTAAGCTCCTTTATGCTGATTTCTGTGCTGTCTGACTTCTAAGATATTTCTGAAATGCGATCATAAAAGCCTGTACTTCATCTGTCTGCCCTTGATTGTGTTTTCCTCTGCATTGGGCAACATAATCACTTTTTGTAATTTCAACAGTATAGAAAGGTTTGTCCGGTTCGGATTCCTTTCTGATGAAGAGAATGAATGCAATTCCTGCAGCATGATTCTTTATGTATTGCTGATTGTCACTACCGACACAGATGTTTTGTGTTTCGCCTTCTGCTTTGATTTCTTTCATATCTTTTGCAGGGCGAATAAATAGTCCGTTTGAGTGGAATTCGTATTTCATACACAATTCATCAAACTGTTTCTGAATATTTTTGCTGAAAGCTGCATTTTTCTTAGCAGCTTCAATCCGTTGCTGTTTTGTTCGGGCTTTCCGCTCCGCTTCTTCTTTTGCACGGATAAGCTCAATTGTTCTTGAATGTGCAACATGCAGATCACGTGGAAAGAGAACAGAATGTTCAGCAAGGTCATATTCGAGCTTTTCACAGTCTATTATGTAATCCGAATAATATCTTGCCGGCATGAGTGATACTTTTTTCTGTTTAGCAAGATAATTTACTGCTTTTGTATACGTTGTGTATTTCAGAATATTTTTCCATCCGTGATTAAAATCATAACTATCTGAATTTTCATAAAGATACCTGAAAACATTTTCGGGCAGATTAGCCGCCTCAAGCTCCTGCAAATAATCCAAATCTCTGCACGACATTCCTATTTTGCTTGTTTTGAAATACTTAATATGAGCTTTTGACAGCTTAAAGAGCTTTTCGGGTGTTTTTGCTCTCAAATTCAATACATGTTGTGTTGGATATGTCATGTAATCTGCAAAGAGTACTGAAAAACCTGCTTTTATCAGATATTCGACAGCTTTTGGGTATCGACAGAATAAGGTAACATACTTTATAAAGTTTCGATATTGATATGTTGAACTTCTCTGATATGCATCAATGTCACAATACTTAAAATCTGTATCGGCAAAAAGAGTTGTGAGTTCATCAAGATTGTAAAAATGCGATATGCCGTATCGGTTGAGATTTGTATTGACTCTTGTAAGCTTGTACCAATCTGAGATACTTTCTACTACACCCATTTCACAACCTCCGTAATATAACCACGCCCATTTACAGCCGTAGCAGATATCACGTTTATACATTTCAGCTTTATGTTCGACAGGATCAAGGAACAATCTGTATTCTTCGGTTATCTGCGTTTTAACGGGTGACTTGTCGCAATATATGTAATTACGCATTACATCGAAGAATCTGAAACAGGCAACATTGCCAATTCTCTGAAGAAGGATAGCTTTTGAGTAGTCCCAAAGATTAGATTTACCTCTGCCGTTATCTTTGAATGTTACGGGAGAGTGACATTCCGGGCAGTAGCCTTTTTCATTATGCTTACGGTTACAATTCTGAAATTCTTCATCGGTATATGTACGCAAATTCCGCCACTCAAGGTCAACAATTATCTCACAGTGCGAACAAAATCCTTTACGGTCACCGTTCTCACGGAATGTAAACATATACTTACTGTGACCGAGTGGTACATTACGGACCCACATTTCAAAATCCTCGGGAAGCTCCGGGACAGAGCTCATAAGTTTTTTTGTATCCATGAGCTCACCTCATATATCAGCAAAAATATCAAAATTGATAATATTGCTTTCCGTCTGAGTGGAATTTGAATTTTCGGAAACGCTTTTAAATACAAAATACTCTCTTATCCAGGAATATACTGTTTCAGGTTCAACAAAAGCACAATTGCCGACAGCTCTTTGTCTTGCCTTTGTTTTAACGGCATCAAAACAGGCGGAGAGTGACTTCTTTTCATTGAGAATCTTTTCTGCAGATGAATCATCAACGATGAGTTCATCAATGATATACTGAGCAAAATGTTTGAGCGACGTGTTTTTTTCCATATTTTTATCGATTTTCTCAATAGCCTTTTTCATAAGTTCTGTCATTTTATACACTTCTTTCTTGACATTTCTTTCAATGTCGTATAAAATATTAGTAGATATTTT
>CAYVTA010000096.1:0-7705 GCA_964454355.1 uncultured Eubacteriales bacterium
CCACAGGCGGCGGTATCGGAATGCTTGCTATGGGTGCAGGCGGTCTTGATGTTGCAGTTGCAATGGGCGGCGGCACATATTACATCACAATGCCTGAAATTGTTAATGTTAATCTTACTGGCAAGCTTTCTCCCTGGGTAAGTGCTAAAGACGTTATTCTTAAAGTTCTTGAAATTCTTTCAGTTAAGGGCGGCGTCGGTAAGATCATTGAATACACCGGTGATGGTGTTGCAACACTTTCTGTTCCTGAAAGAGCAACTATTACAAACATGGGTGCAGAGCTGGGAGCAACAACATCAGTATTCCCATCCGATGATGTAACAAAGACATTCCTTAAAGCTCAGGGCAGAGAAGAAGATTGGTCTGAACTCAAGGCTGATTCCGATGCTGTTTATGACAGAGTTATCAATATCAACCTTTCAGAGCTTGTTCCTCTTGCAGCAATGCCGCATATGCCCGATAATGTCAAAGCTGTTGACGAAATCGGTAAGATATCTATCGATCAGGTATGTATCGGTTCCTGCACAAACTCATCACTTCTTGATATGATGAAAGTTGCTCACATTCTCAAGGGTAAAAAGATTGCTGATAATGTAAGTCTTTCAATTGCACCCGGCTCAAAGCAGGTTCTTACAATGCTTGCACAGAATGGTGCACTTGCAGATATGATCGATGCAGGTGCAAGAATTCTTGAAAGTGCTTGCGGTCCCTGTATCGGTATGGGTCAGTCACCTAACTCAAAAGGTGTTTCTCTCAGAACATTTAACAGAAACTTTGAAGGCAGAAGCGGTACTGCTGATGCAGGAATTTATCTTGTAAGCCCAGAAGTTGCTGCTGTTTCCGCTATAAAGGGCTATCTTGCAAATCCGGCATCAGAACTCGGTGAAATGCCGGAGTTCGCACTTCCCGAAAAGTTCCTTATTAATGACAACATGGTTGAGCTTCCGGCTTCATGCGAAGATGCTCCCGAAGTTAGTGTTATTTACGGTCCCAACATCAAGAGCGTTCCTCTCGGTACAGCACTCACTGATTCCGTAACAACAAAGGTTATGCTTAAGGTCGGCGACAACATTACAACTGACCATATCATGCCTGCAGGTGCAAAGATTCTCCCCTACCGTTCAAATGTTCCGCATCTTTCACAGTTTTGCTTCAAACAGTGTGATGAAGATTTCTCCGAAAACTGCAAAAAGATGGGTGGCGGCGTAATTATTGGCGGTGCTAACTATGGTCAGGGTTCATCAAGAGAACACGCAGCTCTCGTACCGCTTTATCTGGGTATCAAATCTGTTGTTGCAAAGTCATTTGCAAGACTTCACAAAGCAAATCTTATTAATTCAGGTATTATTCCTCTTACATTCAAAAATGCTGAAGATTATGATAAAATCGACAAGTTTGACAATGTAACTCTCAAAGACGTAAAATCTGCAATTGAAAACGACACCGATGTTATTCTTGTAAATGAAACTAAAGGCGAGGAGTATGTGCTTGAGGGCGGATTCTCCGAAAGACAGAAGAATATGCTTATATTCGGCGGACTTCTCAACTATACAGGTGCAAATAAATAATTAAAGGATGAAAACAATGACAGAAGCAAATATTAAAGCTGCCGTTGAAAAATTTGAAGCTCTCGTAAGAGAACAGGCAGAAAGAAATGAAAAAATCAAATCTGTAAAAGATTTTGTTGACTATGAAACAAAAGAACAGATAATTATAGGTGTCTGCGGTGGCGACGGCATAGGCCCCACTATCACGCATGAAGCAGCTACGGTCCTTAAGTACCTCCTTAAAGACGATGTTGCATCAGGCAAAATAGTTTTTAAAGACATCGACGGTCTTACAATTGAAAACCGCGTTAAAGTTATGAAGGCTATTCCCGATGACGTTCTTGAAGAACTTAAGGCTTGTGACGTCATTCTCAAGGGTCCCACAACTACACCTCAACAGGGCGACGGTCTTCCCAACATTGAAAGTGCAAATGTCGCTATGCGTAAAGCTCTTGACCTTTTTGCAAATGTTCGTCCCGTTAAAGTTCCCGAAGAAGGTATTGATTGGACTTTCTTCCGTGAAAATACCGAAGGTGCATATGCAGTAGGTTCAAAGGGAGTAAATGTTGACGATGAGCTGGCAATTGATTTTGTTGTTACAACTACAGAAGGCTCAGAAAGAATAGCAAAGATTGCATATGACTTCGCAAGAAAGAACAAAAAGGATAGAGTTTCTATCATTCAGAAGGCGAATGTTATTAAGACAACTGATGGTAAATTCCTTAACATATGTAAAGAAGTAGGAAAAGACTATCCGGAAATCACAACAGACGAATGGTATGTTGATATTACTACAGCAAAGCTTATCGACCCCAAGCGCCGCACAGACTTCAAAGTGTTCATTCTTCCGAACCTCTATGGTGATATCATCACTGACGAAGCTGCAGAATTTCAGGGCGGTGTAGGCACAGCAGGCTCCGCAAACCTTGGTAAAAGATATGCAATGTTTGAAGCTATTCACGGTTCAGCTCCAAGAATGGTTAAAGAAGGCAGAGCTCAGTATGCTGACCCCTGCTCAATGCTCAGAGCCGCAGTTATGCTGCTTAACCACATTGGCAAGTATGATGAAGCAGACAAGCTTGAAAAGGCTCTTGACATCTGCATGTTTAAGGAAAAGAAGCTTCAGATTACAGGCAGGGACAACGGTTGCACCTGTCGTGAATTCGGTCAGTATGTAATGGATACTGTGGAATCACTTTAATTATGAAATATTCAGATAATATTTCAAAATCCGTAATCAGCAGACTTCCCCGCTATTACCGTTTTCTCGGCATCCTTCTTGATGATGGTATAGACAAGATATCGTCAAAAGAGCTCTCAGAGCGAATGGGACTTACTGCCTCACAAATACGACAGGACTTTAACCATTTCGGTGGATTCGGTCAGCAGGGATACGGATATAATGTAAAAACACTCAGAAATAATATAGCTGAAATATTGGGCCTTGACAATGAATATAAAGTTATTCTTGTAGGTGCAGGAAATTTAGGAAGAGCCATTGCTCAGCACATTGATTTTGGCAACAAAGGTTTTAATCTTATAGGAATTTTTGATTCGGATGAAAAACTTGCAGGTTCAAAAATAAACTGCTTGCAGGTCTGCAATTTTGACAAAATTGAATCTTTCTGTGCTGAAAATCTTCCTATGACTGCAATTCTCTGTATTCCCGCTTCTGCAGGAAAAAGAGTAACAAGCAAACTTATTGAATGTGGTATAAACTCATTCTGGAATTTCAGTCATTACAACATAAATGATGACTTCCCTGATGCACTTGTTGAAAATGTACACCTTAATGACAGTCTTATGACACTTTGCTACAATATTACCAATTCGGAGGATGAAAAGTGAAAAAAATACTTAATGTCAATGTAACTGACATTGTACCGTTTTCAAAGGGCTTGATTTTCGTTAAACGAGATCAGCTTCCTGACGGAACTAATAAGGTTTCATTTTTCAGTTACGATGCACATACAGGTGAAATAACTACTGTCACAAAAAGCGTATATTTGCTTAACAAGTTTGGAATGGCATATGAAAAAATATCATCTAAATTAGGAGATTTCATCTCTTGTGAAACTGCAAAGCTGCCAAATCATCACACAATAGTTATATACCCAACAGGTGAAATAGGCTATTTTGATGATAAAGGCAGAATTATAAAAACAGGTGATCTGTATTATAACAACGCACCTGCAAGAGATGCCGCATTTGACGGAAACAGTATCTGGTGTGTTGTTCCGCAGCGCAATGCTGTTATAAGATATTCCATTTCCGCACAAAAAATCATTATGCGTATCGGCGGTGACAATAATACCGCATTCAATCTTCCTATTTCAGTTTCTGCATATGATAACAGTGTATATGTCTGTAATCAAGCATCATGTGAGATAAGAAAAATTGATATTGACACACTCAATGTTACAGATTATCTTGAATTTCAAGAACCTGTGAATAAATATTTCCGTTTTAAAGACAAAGAAATAGTTGTACTTAATTCTGGGATTTATGAATTATAAAATATCAACTATAAAGCAACCAAATAAAATCTTGTATAGAAAAAAATGTGATTGACAGGTAAAAACCTACAATCACATTTTTTTGCGGTTAAAAGTATAAAATTAAGCAGTTTACATTAATTAATTTTTTGCAAAATGCTTTCAATTAGCCTTTTTATATTTTTCTTAAAAAACACAATTTCTTATTTTATCAATTCATCAGCAATAAACTCCATCAAATGACACTCCTCAAGCTCCTCACTTGTAATTCTGTCAATCATTTCTTCAACCTTTTCTTTATTAGTTGATACATCAAGAAACGACATATGCTCGCCTGCTATCCCATATGTTGTAAAAACTTTAGATTCAACTTCAATTTCTGAAACAGTTAATTTATATGACATTATTCCGCACCGCCTTTCCTGTATATTTTGCTTTAAATTGTACCGCAATTTCATCAATTTAACAATTGGAAAGCTGTAAGAAAATTCTGTATTCAATTAAATAAATTTTTCTTATCATTAATTTTTTTATTCGTAATTTCATTTATATTGACAATAAATCGTATATTTTAGAGTATTATTGAAACCATATTCATGAAAATTAATGTAAAATATCACATTTTTGAATTTATTGTCATGTTTTTTGTATTTAGTATTTTTAATTATCATTTTCATATATCTGTTATGTATAATAATGAAAGAAGCGTGATTATATGAAAAACAATTTTAATCTCTACAATTTACTTCGTTCAGGTGCTGATGCGGCCGCAATCATAAGCGGAAATAATAAATATTCTAACATCAAAGGCAAAGTAATGCTTTATCAAATCAATTCCGGCGTGATCATCAGGGCAGAAATCAATGGGCTGCCGCAAAGTACGCAAGAATGTTATAGTCCAGTGTTCGGATTTCATATTCATAGTGGTAGTAGCTGTACAGGTACAAAAGAAAATCCATTCGAAAATGCAGACGGACATTACAACCCCGGAAACTGTCCACATCCATATCACGCTGGCGATATGCCACCACTTTTTGGAGCAAATGGAAAAGCCTTTTTAATTTTTCTTACAAATAGGATAAATGTAAGCGAAATTATCGGAAAAACAGTAATTATTCATGCACATCCGGACGATTTCACATCACAACCTTCAGGCAACGCAGGAGAAATGATTGCCTGCGGAGTGATTAGCTCAATGAGAAGATAAAAACCTCTATTTTTACGTTAAAAATCTATATTCCAACGAATATATCGTTTCAAACTACCAACATCCGTTCCCAATGAAATCCGGAGTACCGCTTTCCGCTTATTTCTAGGGGATAAACTGTGGTCAAAAAGATACTCCCCGAATACGGCTCAGCCGCACTCAGGGAGATTTTTGTCACCTGTATGGTAACACTGTCCGCAAAAAAAGGCAATGTCTTTCACGAACTATTTTCTGCACCGCAGTAGACAAAGAGAAAGAGATTCAACCGGATATCCCGTATGACCCTGTCAGTGGGTCTTGAAATAACGGTATTTTCGGCGTCACAAAAGTAAAAACAACAAACAATATACCTATCAAACAAATTAAAAAGAAAGGAATCCACGTTTTTTTACAAAATGAAATTTCTTTCTTAAACAACGATGTTTCCAAGATAAAAGTAATAGCAGCAGCTACAAAGAAACTCGCAATGTTGACCCAGTCGGGTGTTTTACCGAATACACCATTACAGGTGTAAAACAGAACGGGGATCAAAATAAGTCCTGTCACAATTCCAGATAGCTTTATCCACCAAAAATTTTCATATTCTTTAAAAAAATGTTTTTGTACCAATGCAAAGATAAACAGAGGAAAAAACAGTAGCTTCATATGCTCCCATGTTGATTCGTTCACAGCTGAAAAGAGTCCAATAAAAATACTCTGATCTGTCCATTCGTAAAGAAAATGAAGAAGTGAGCCGCAAAGAGAAGTAATAAAAAAGCCTGCAAACTGCCAATGTACCAGACGCCGTTTCATATACATACCACCTATCATGCATATTTGTAATATATTATGAGCATGGATATATATTTATTCTAACTTAATGTATTATTTTACGTTTGGAAAGCGAACTGCAAAAAAAACAGATAATGTACTTGCATTTTTTATAGCCGAAAACTGTTGAATTGTGCAACAGATTGTTGTACAATATTTTCAAACTTTTTATAAAGAAGAAAATGTTGGAGAATTGAGAGGTGTAGCAATCAATGCCATTAGAAATTGTAAGAAACGATATAACAAAAATGACGGTGGATGCCATTGTAAATGCCGCAAATGAATCGCTTTTAGGTGGTGGCGGTGTAGATGGCTGTATTCACCGAACTGCCGGAAAAGGACTACTGGAAGAATGTAAGACTCTTGGTGGTTGTGAAACGGGCAATGCTAAGATCACCGGTGCATACAATCTTCCTTGCAAATATGTAATACACACAGTCGGTCCAATTTATAAAGACGGTAAACACGGAGAGAAAGCATTGCTTGAATCTTGCTATAGAGAATCTTTGTCTCTTGCAAAGGAGTATAACTGCAACTCCGTTGCTTTTCCCCTCATATCCTCAGGAGTTTACAGATACCCAAAAGATCAGGCACTCAAGATAGCGATTGATATTATCAGCGATTTTCTTCTCAAAAATGAAATGAAGGTCTATATCGTCATATTTGATAAGGCAGCATTTAAAATCGGGGAAAAACTGTTCTCAGATATTACTGAATATATAAATGATAACTATGTTGACGAGAACATTGATTATTACTGTGAAAGCACACGAATTAAAACTCCGACACAGCCAACACTTAATGTAAATCATTGCGAATACAATGCAGCATTTACAAAAGATGACCTTGCTTCAAGACTCAATCAGATGGACGAAAGTTTTTCGCAAATGTTACTCCGTATGATTGACGAAAAAGGTATCACAGATGCACAATGTTATAAAAAAGCAAACATTGATCGAAAACTGTTCTCGAAAATTCGCAGTGACGTGAATTACAAACCGAGCAAGCCTACCGTAATTGCGTTTGCAATTTCTTTGGAACTTTCCCTTGATGAAACCGAGGATATGCTCAAAAAGGCAGGCTATGCATTATCACATAGCAACAAGTTCGATATTATTATCGAGTATTTTATATGCAAAGGAAATTACAATATCTTTGAAATCAACGAGGTACTGTTCGCTTTTGATCAAAGCTTGCTAGGGGCATAAGTTATGAGGACTCAAAAATATTTAGTTTTTAAAGACAGTGATAAAAACGAACATAAAACTCGAATTACAAAAATTACCGGAATTAACGAAATCATAGAAGAAGTTGACGCTAACGATCAACTGCACGATTGGAGCCTCGAGTATATTTCATGTAATGGAAAAGATGCTCAAATAACAGCAAAGTCATATGAAGATGAAACCTTGTTTCACTTTCATATAAAGGAATTGCAAAAATACAATATTGATCTTGATGTGGTTGTTAGATGGTTATATGAAGTTAATATAGAAGTTTCAAATGATATTTCTATAATTTTTGATGGCGTTGGTATCGAAATGTCTGCTAAGGAAGTTATATTGGAAATACAAGAAAAAATATCATAATATTGTCGCATGCGAAGCGACCTAACCTCTCTTTTGTTGGTGTACAATGGTGACATC
>CAYVTA010000097.1:0-7654 GCA_964454355.1 uncultured Eubacteriales bacterium
AAAAAATAAATAAAAAATTTAAAAAAACACTTGACAAACGAGAGTTGTTGTTATATAATAGCTCTCGTCCTAGAGGAATGGTGTAACGGTAGCACAACAGACTCTGACTCTGTTTGTTGGGGTTCGAATCCCTATTCCTCTGCCAAAATGAAATCCTGTCGATTATTTTCGGCAGGATTTTTGTTTTGCAGTTTTGTATGTTGGACTGATTATAATATGAGTAATTCCTTACAAAATGTTTGTTTTAGAAATTAAATATATGCAAGTTGCATTTATTATCACCGTAAAGGAGAAAATAAATGAACAACATAGCAATAGATTATGATAAGCTGATTGATATCAATAATGATCCCGTTTTGGATCCAAAACCATTGCGTGACTAGATGGATAAATGGGACGGACAAGATTTTATAAATATCATATATAAAAAAATATATAATTATGTATTGACAAATGATATAGCCTATGCTATAATTTTAATACTTCATCTCTATGAAGCAATATAGTATTAAAGAAATGTTTTAAATACAGGAGATGTGTATTATGAGAAAAGGTAATTTGATGGGTGTACGAGACGATATTAAAGTTCTTGATGCTACGATTCGAGATGGCGGTCTTTGTAACAATTTTGAATTTACAGATGAATTTGTAAGAGAGCTTTATAAAATGAATGTTGCCTGTGGCGTTGACTATATGGAATTTGGCTACAGAGCAAGCAAAAAAATGTTTAATGAGAGTGATTTCGGAAAATGGAAGTTCTGTAATGAAGAGGACATTAGAGATATCGTAGGTGATAACGACACTAATGTGAAAATTGCAGTTATGGCAGATGTAGGCAGATGTGATTTTAAAACAGATTTTGCCCCCAAAAGTGAAAGCGTTATCGATATGGTTCGTGTTGCTTGCTATATACATCAGATTCCTGCAGCAATTGAAATGATAGAGTATTTTCATGAGTTGGGATATGAAACAACTTGTAATATTATGGCGATTTCTCAAGCAAGCGGTGCACAGGTAAGTCAGGCTCTTGCTATGCTTGCTGAATCAAGCGTTGATGTTATTTATCTTGTTGACAGCTATGGCTCGCTTTGTCCTGAAAATGCTTGTGAACTTGCAAGAGTTTATCTGAATGTTGTTGAAGGCACCGATAAAAAAATAGGCTTTCATGCTCACAATAACCAGAATCTTGCATTCGCAAATACAATTGAAACAATGTCATACGGAGTATCTTTCCTTGATGCCACTGTCCAGGGTATGGGCAGAGGAGCAGGAAACTGTGCAATGGAGTTGCTTTTTGGATTCCTTAAGAATCCTAAATATAATCTTTACGGTCTTCTCCAGTTTATTGAAAAATATATGAAGCCTTTAAAAGAGCAGGGCGTTGTGTGGGGTTATGACCTTCAGTATATGCTTACAGGTATTCTCAATCGCCATCCCCGTGAAGCTATTGATTTTACATCAAACGCACGTGATGATTATTCCGAATTTTATAAGGTGTTGCTTGAAAACGAATAAATTTTTACTCCTGTCGTCAGACGGGAGTTTTTGTTAGAGGGATTGATTTTTTTGTGTCTGTATGATATACTTTTTTGGGTGTTTCTATATGAGAAAAATTAAATTGGGTATTTTTGGATTAGGTCGGGGCAGCGGATTTATGGAGCCGATTGTTGTCAACGGTGGTGAAGTCGTTGCCTTGTGTGATCGTGATGAAAAGAAAATGGAGGAAGCTTCAAATAATTTGTCTGAAAAACCGGCATGTTATACTGATTTTGATAAATTTATCGAACATGACATGGATGCGGTTTATTTGTCGAACTGTTTTCATGAGCACGCTCCTTTTGCAATACGCTGTCTTGAAAAGAATCTGAATGTACTTTGTGAATGTACGAGTAACATTACAATGTCTGAAGGCGTTGCACTTATACGTGCTGCTGAAAAGAGTAAGGGGTTTTATATGCTTGCAGAGAATTATCCCTTTATGCTCTTTAATCAGGAGATGCGTCGTGTTTATAAAAGCGGAACTCTTGGCAAGGTTTTGTTTGCAGAAGGAGAGTATAATCATCCTTTTAATATGGACGATAAAGAAACTCATAAAAATCTTCGTCCATACCCTTCACACTGGCGTAATTATTTGCCTCGGACATATTACATTACTCACTCCCTTGCCCCGCTTATGTATATAACGGGTGCTGTTCCTAAAAGAGTTTCTGCAATGCCTGTTTACTCGCCGTTTGATGAATTTGAAGCCTGTGGGACTTTTGTCGGAGACCGAGCAGCCATTATTACGTGTTTGAATGATGATAATTCTGTTTTTCGTGTAACAGGCTGTTCAGCATTTGGTGCTCATGGTAATTCATACCGTATTTGCGGACAAAAGGGGCAGATTGAGAATATCAGAGGTCAGGGTGACAAGGTTTCCCTTAGGTATAACGATTGGGAGATACCTGAAAATGCTGAAGAGTGCAGCACATATATTCCTCAATGGCAGGCTGATGTAAAGGATGCTATTGAAAGAGCCGGTCACGGCGGCGGAGATTTTTATGTTATTAAAGAATTTTTTGATTGCATAAGAGAGAATCGAAAGCCTGAAATGGATGAATATTTTGCTACAACTTGTGCATCAGTAGCAATACTTTCTCATCGCAGTATGCTGGAAAAGGGTACACCTTATGATATTCCTGATTTTCGTAATGAAGAAGATATTAAAAAATTTGAAAATGATAATTTATCTCCATTTTTCGGTAAAGACGGTGCAGAACCAACTTTGCCCTGTTGTTCTAATCCGGATTACAGACCGACTTCTGAACAATATGAAAAGTATCTTAATTTAGTAAAAAATAAGTAATAGAAAAGGTGATGTTATGTACAATTATACCTTTGACCTTATTTCGCTTAGTGAAAACGGGCTTGACGGTGAAAAATTTTACATCACAGCCCATAGAGGCGTTACTTCAGTTGCTCCTGAAAACACACTTCCAGCATATCAAAAAGCAGTTGAGTTGGGTTATTACACCGCAGAGTGTGATATTCAGCTTACTAAAGATAATGTGTGGGTGTTGCATCATAATGACGACCTTACAATTTTTGATAAGGAAGGCAAAATTAAGGATTATACGCTTGATGAGCTCAGAAGATTTAAGTATAAACACGGCTCAAACTGTGACAATGACGGACTGAAAATATGCACTCTTGAAGAGTATCTTGATGTTTTTGTCGGCACAAATACCCGTCCTCAAATTGAAATTAAGTGCGATAATTACGACCTTCTTTATACAGTTGTTGATGCAGTAAAAGAAAAAGGACTCGAAAAAAGTGCAATTATTATATCCTTTGATTTGGGGCAGCTTAAGGCAATTCATGAGTTGGATTCGGAGATTGAGCTGTGGTATCTTATCGGTAAAATAACACCTGAAAACATAGCCGAAGCGAAAGCAATAGGTGATAACGTGTGGCTTTCTCCTCATTACGATGCGAATGATCCGGAATCCATTAAGCTTGCAATAGATAATGAGATCGGCGTGTCCTTCTGGACTGTAAATACAGCGGAAGATGCAAAAAAGCTTTATGATCTGGGTGTAAGATACATAGAAACGGATATCATTTGTAAATAAGACAGTATTCACTTTTAAATTATATATATAATTGTTTAAATATAATTATTTAAATATAATTATGAAAGCAGTGGATCTGATGGTAAATTAATTTTCTGTTAACTATATTTTAATAAAGCATAAAGGAGATAAATTTATGAAAAAATTAATTGTATTGTTTTTCTGTTTTATACTTGGAATCATTTGTGTCCTTCCTGTTTCAGCGGAAGATACAACTGAAGTTTATAGCACATATCGTTTCGGCGATGTTGACGGAAACACGGATATTACTGCCGCCGATGCAAGGCTTTGTCTTCGTGCGGCTGCAAAGCTTGATGTTCTTGAACAGTTGCAATCAAATGCAGCAGATGTTAACGGTGATGGGGTAATCAGCAGCTCCGATGCAAGAATGATTCTCAGAGCATCTGCAAACATTGAACCGATTAATGCAAGAGTCGGTTTCATGAATAAAATCAACTCAACTGTGGTTATCGGTCCTCTTAAAAATGCCGGTAGCGGAGCATACAATTGGGTATGCACCGTTGAAGATGAGAATGCTGTGAAAGTTGAGAGCTATAATATTGCAGTACCGCCGAGCGAAGCTGATGTCGCAGACGGAGCTCCCGTACAGCAATATTTTGAAATAACCATTCTTGAAACAGGAGACTATAATGTTGCTTTCGAGCTAAAAAACAGTTGGGAGAATGATGCGATCGATCAATTCAGTTTTGATATTTGGTGCTATTATACCGGCTTGTTGTAAAAATCTGTTTTATACTTGAATGTTGTACCTGACTTTTATTGAACAAGTATATACATTTGTTAATTCTACATCCGGATGCGGAGCATATCAGCAATTCAGAATTTAATTAAAACAGGAAAAGTCGTTTGATTTTTCTTGTTTATTTTTTAACAAACATTATTGACTTAATTACAATGATATTGTATAATTTATATGGCTTTTATACAAAAACATTAAAAAAAGGAAGATTTTCGATGATTGATTACAAAATGGAGCTGAATGACGAACAAATCGCCATACTCAAAGGTGAAAAAGGCGAGGCAATGCAGCAGGTTCTTGAGACTATCGTGCTTTTCGGCGATATTTTCGGAGCTAAGAGACTTGTTCCCGTTACTCACAAGGATACCCACCTTGTAACATCTTTCGGTATGGGCGTTCTCAAGCCTCTTTACGCTTGTATGGAAAAGCTTACAAAAGAAGGTATCAAGGCTCAGGGTTATCTTACAATGGACCCCAGACCTCTTGATTATGATAATGTAAAGTGTAATTTTGTTGAAAAAATTGTTTTTAACAAGGTTATGTACTCTATGCAGCAGCCCTATGAGGATTATCTCAAGAAGTTAGGTCTTAAGAATGATAATGCATTCAGCTGTACCTGCTATCTTGATGAAGTAGGCAATATTCCCAAGGAAGGCGATGTCCTTTCATGGGCAGAGTCCAGTGCAGTTGTATATGCCAACTCCGTTTTTGGTGCAAAGTGCAACAGAAACAGCGGTATGCTTGATCTGTTTGGTGCAATTGTAGGATATGTTCCTGAATTTGGTTTCCTTACTGACGAAGGAAGAAAAGCTAAGTGGAAGGTTTATGTTAAGACTACAAAGAAACCTGAAGCTCAGATTCTCGGTAGTGCTATCGGTATGAAGGTAATGGAAGATGTACCCTATGTTTACGGTCTTGATGCATTCCTTGGCGATGAACTTAATAATGAAACAAAATCATATCTTAAGGATTTTGGTGCAGCAACAGCATCAAACGGTGCGGTAGGTCTTTATCATATAGATAATCTTACTCCTGAAGCAAAGAAATATGGTGAAAGTATTATCAATGATGATGCAAAAGAGTATATTATTGACGATGCAGAGCTTGAGAGAGTTTATAAATCATATCCCGTTATGTGGAAAAAGCCAGATGCAAGCCCCAACCTTTGCTTTATTGGTTGTCCGCATCTTACATTTGACCAGCTTTGCCTCTGGACTGATAATATCGTTAAGGGACTTAAAGCAACAGGTAGAAAAAAAGTTGCTATCAGAACAGTTATGACTGCGGCTCCTGATGTTGTTGAAAAGTTTAAGAAGACTCCTGCTAAGTATGAGCTGCTTAAGAGAACAGGTGTTAAGCTGTCTTCAATTTGTCCTCTTATGTATACAAATAATCCCGTTTGTACAATGACTCATAACATGATTACAAACTCAAATAAGCTTCGTACTTATTCAAAGGCAAGATATTACAAGGATGCTGAAATCCTTGACATAATTACCGGCAAGGAGGGCAAATAAGATGAAAGAGTTTAAAGGTAGAGTTATCGCAGCAGGTAATTGGGAAGGTGAAGCTGCTGTTTCGAAGCAGGGGTTCAATACTCTGGCTTCTTTCCAAAGTGCAGCTCTCAGCGGTAAGGATCACGCAGAAGTAGGCGATCAGAATAATAAGGATCTCTACGGTAAGAATATTACAGGTAAGGCTCTTTGTCTTCCTATCACAATCGGTTCAACTACAGGCGGTCTTGTTATTCAGACGGTTTGTCAGCTGGGTATAAGTCCTGATGTTTACCTCTTTTCAGAGCATATTGACTCTCTTGCAGCGAGTGGAATAGTTCTTGCAAAAGTTTGGGAGAAGAGTAGCGTAATCTGTATTGACCAGCTTGGTGAGGAATTTCTTAATACAGTAAAAACAGGCGATAAGATTAAGGTTACTGAAGACGGAACAGTTACAATTCTTTAATTAAAATCAGGGGAGCCGTTAAGGTTCCCCTTAATTTTTAGGTGATATAATGTTTTCTGCACAGACCTTTGATTTTCTTATTGAAAATCGTATAAATAACAGTAAAGAGTGGTTTCACGAACATAAATATATTTATGATGAATTTGTTTTAAAGCCTCTTACTGAACTTTCCTCCGCAATGGGAGATGCTATTGCATCAATAGATGAGCGAATTGTTACAATTCCTAAAATCAATAAAACAATTTCAAGAATTTATCGTGATACACGTTTTTCGAGGGATAAGACATTATTCAGGGACTCAATGTGGTTGTCTTTTAAACGTGATAAAAAGGAGTTTCCTCACTATCCTGAGTTTTTTGTTGTCCTAAATCCTCAAATGCTGATTTACGGTTGCGGATATTATTGGATTGACCCGAAAACTATGGAAAAAATCCGTGAACTTGTAATTGAAGACCATCCGGCATATAAAAAAGCTCTAAAAGCTTATAATAAACAGTCTGTGTTTACGATTGAAGGCGACGGCTATAAAAGAACAAAATTTCCGGAGCAATCTGAAGAAAAACGCCAATGGTTGGATAAAAAAACTATATGTTTTTCTCACTACAGCACAGATTTTTCTCTTGTTTTCTCTAAAGACCTCGCCGACCGGTTGTGTAAAGACATGGTGCTGATGAAGGATGTTTACGATTTTCTCATTCTTGCAGAAAATAAGGCAAGAGGGATTATTACATGACAGATATTCAGAAAATTCTATTTTCATTGCAAGATGAAAAATATAGAGATTTTAATTCAAAACTTATTCCAACGGTTGATAAATCAACTGTTATTGGAGTAAGAACTCCTGATTTAAGAAAACTTGCAAAAGAGCTTTGTAAAACAGGTGAGGGGAGAAATTTTATAAATAATCTTCCACATGAATACTATGAAGAAAATAATCTCCATGCCTTTATTATTGAAAAGCTGAACGATTTTGATGAAGTTGTTTCGGAGCTTGACAGATTTCTGCCTTTTGTGGATAATTGGGCGACTTGTGACTGTATGTCTCCAAAGGTTTTAGCCAAACATCCGGAAAAAACAAAAAGGAAGTCTGTAGAGTGGATAAATTCATCACATACTTATACTGTCAGATATGGTATAGGTATGCTGATGCGGTATTTTTTGGATGAAAATTTTACTCCCGAAGTGCTTGAAATCGTTGCAAATGTGCAAAGTGACGAGTACTATATAAATATGATGATTGCATGGTTCTTTGCAACGGCTATTGCAAAACAGTATGATGCAACGCTGCCCTACATAACGGAATATCGTCTTGATAAATGGGTGC
>CAYVTA010000098.1:0-7574 GCA_964454355.1 uncultured Eubacteriales bacterium
TTTTTGTGTGGGGAACCCTCGCCGGGGGTTCCCCGTTACATCGCAGATAAATTATGTTTATCGCTTTACTTACCAAAAAACTCCCGAAGAGCAAGCTTCGGGAGAAATTTAAGAAAAATCAGATTGACTTAATAAGTGCGGGAAGCAATGTAATAGCTTTAGGGATTCCGCCGAGTATCTTGCACAGTCCCTTACCGCTTGACTGACCGTCATTAAGAATCATCAAAAGTCCGTCTGCCATTTTGGGTGAAAATACGCCCATACTCATAGCAATAAAATTACGAATGGGAATCTGAGTTGCCATTGCAGAAAGCATTTTGCCGTCACCGTTTTCGGCTGAACCCATTTTACTCATAATGCCCTCAATAAGATTGCATATTCTGCCTCCCCATTTTGTGTGTCGTGCATCATTAAGACAGCAATAAATATCAATCTTTTTTGTTGTATCGGGTTCTGATGAAGGAAGCTCACTTCCGTAAACCGCAGCAAATTGCTCACCTGTCATACCACTTACATCTGCAGTGTAATATGCAGGAGCACTCTTTCTGTAATCAGGTATCTTTGCATCAACAGTAGATTCAACAGTAACAGTGCCGCTGAGCTTTATATCACGGCTGGAAGCTGCAACGAGAATATCAAATTCACCGGTTTCAACCATCCAATCATTTATCTCAACATTGAAGAATGCAAATGCACGCTTTGAAAGCTCAATTTCAACTTCCTTTTCCTCGCCTGCATTAAGGTGAACCTTCTTGAAGCCTTTAAGCTCCTTAACAGGGCGGAAAATTGTTGATTCCTTATCAGCAACGTAAACCTGTGCAATTTCTGCACCATCCATAATACCTGTATTCTTAACCTTAAATGAAACGGTAAGGGTATCGGTATCTTTCAATGAAGCGGCAGAAAGCTTCATGTCGCTGTATTCAAATGTCGTATATGAAAGACCGTAGCCGAAGGGGAAAAGAACATCCTTTTTAGCGGTATCATAGTAACGGTAGCCGATATATACCGACTCTCTGTGCTCACTTGTAACAGGACCTGCAGGATAATTGCCGTATGTGGGATTTTCTTCATATGAAAGAGGATATGTTTCACTTGTCTTACCTGACGGATTAACAAATCCTGTAAGAATCTTTGCAACTGCACCGCCGCCTGCCTGACCGCCGAGACCTGCATTAAGAAGGCCTTTTACTTCATTTATCCACGGCATTCTTACAACTGATCCGCCTGCAAGTACAACAGCAGTATTTGCATTTGCCTTTGCAACCTCAGAAATAAGGTAATTATGGCATTTGGGCATTTCTATATTTACTCTGTCATAGCCTTCGCCCTCAAATTCATCTGTAAGGCCGGCAAATACAAGTGCAACATCAGCACTCTTTGCTGCAGCAACAGCTTCGCTGACAAGAGCATCATCAATAACATCCTTGCTCTTATCGTAGCCTCTTGCATAAATCACATCTGCACCGAGCTTTTTAAGTTCATCAAGAGCATTATCAAGCATTGTGGGATTGATAACGGAGGAGCCGGCACCCTGAAATCTGGGAGATGCAGCAAGCTCACCTATAACAGCTATCTTCTGGCTCTTTTTAACAGGAAGAACATTGTCATCATTTTTAAGAAGAACCATAGAGCCTTCTGCAACCTTACGTGCGATTGCATGATGAGCATCTTTGTCATATGTATGTTTGTCGCTGAGAACAGCCTTTGCCTTAATTATAAGATCAACAACATTGTCAACCCTCTTGTCAAGGATGGATTCGTCAAGCTCACCGCTGTTAACTGCAGTAATGATTTTCTTTATATTCCAATCACCGGATGAAGGCATTTCAAGATCTGTACCGTTAATAAGTCCGGGAATACGATCAACTGATGAGCCCCAGTCGGTAACCATAAGATTTTCAAATCCCCATTCCTTACGGAGAATTTCTTCCTGAAGATGCCCATTCTGTGAAGCATAAACTCCGTTAATTCTGTTATAGGAGTTCATTATTGTCCAAGGCTGTGCTTCTTTTACGCAGATTTCAAAAGCCGTAAGATAAAGCTCTCTCATGGCACGCTCATCAACAACTTCATTGATAACCATACGGAATGCTTCCTGTGAGTTCACAGCAAAGTGCTTAAGTGATGTACCGATACCCTTTGACTGAACACCGTTTACAAATCCTGCGGCACATTTACCTGCAAGATAAGGGTCTTCTGAAAAATATTCAAAGTTTCTGCCACAAGTAGGAGAACGTTTAATGTTTGTACCGGGGCCGAGAAGTACAGATACCTGCTCTTTTAAGCATTCCTCTGCAATTGCCTCACCCTCAGCTCTGATGAGCTCAGGATCCCATGAACAGGACGAGGTTGCAGCAGGAGGAAAACAGGTGGTAGGTACTGAATTACCCAAGCCTACACCGTCAGATGCCTTTTTATCAGGGTTCTTTTTACGAAGTCCGTGAGGACCATCCGTAACAGTAATCTGAGGAAGTCCCAATTCCTTTGATTCCTGAAGCTGCCAATAGTTAAAGCCGGAAACAAAAGATGCTTTCTGCTCCAATGTCATTTTACTAACTATTTCGGGGTGTTTCATAGAGTTTGTTAGCTCCTCTCCAAAATTTTGCTGACGAAAACAATACAAACCTGTTTTTAAAGACAGATCTTCGACAGCTTAACACTTGTATTATAAATCATTATAATCAATCTTGCAATCCTTAAAATAAAATTCTTTATCTTTTTCGTTCACTTCACGAAGCACTCTGCAAGGATTGCCCACTGCCACTACGTTTGAGGTATATCTTTTGTAACTATACTTCCCGCACCGATAACAACATTATCACCAATTGTAATACCGGGAACGATAACCGCACCTGCACCTATCCGGCAATTTCTGCCGATACGAACAGTCATATTGTACTGACACGCTTTTTCATTTCTGTAGGTCTTGTCATGTTAAAATCATAAAGTCTGTCAAGACACTTGCTTTGCTCCGCCATGATAGACTCATCACCGGGATAATAAAGCTTACCGGAATGCATTTTTCTTTATTAGTCATAAAACCATTTATCCCTTTCATTTGATTTCAAACATTACTATAATTGCTTTTTCTCCTTCGGGCAAGCTCAAAACAATTCCTTCATTCATAAGCTCTTCACCTGTTAAGGAATATACATTTTCAGGAGAATCTACATCATAAACCTCGTATGATTTATCTGATGAAAGGCCGTTAAGTTTTAATGTATACTCAGACTGATTCACATTTGTTCTCTTGTAAATAAGAGCCTCTCCGTATGAGCCGTCTTCAGCAGAATACTGCATTGCAAGAATTTTATTTGAAAAATAGCTGCCGTTGCTCAGCGGATAATAATTTTCAGTCATCATTTCTCTCTGCAGAGTATATTCACCGAAATATTCACTGTGTACAGTGCCGAAGGTTTCAATTCGGCAGGGCATAATGCTTGTTCTCGATGCATATTCAGAATCACTGTTGTAAGAAAGCGTACCCGAAACGGGCAGCCAGAAAGAAATACCGTATGTCTGCGACTGAGTTGCTTCCAAAGTATCCTCAACGGTACTGCAATTATAGTCACTTCGCCAAAGGGGGATACTGCGTCGTGTCATTTCCAGATCAAGACGTCTGCCGCCGGAAGCACAGTTATCAATTATAAGTCCGTCAACATTTTCACACAAATAATCAAGATAGCGGTAAAGATTTGTTACATAATGATTTTCACATATACCTGTTCTGCCGTCATAAAATTCTTTATCCGCATATTTCCACATTCCGCTTATGTCGTAATTAAAGTCCTGTCTGTAAACAGTAACACCGTTCTCATTAAGTGATGCGGCAATATATTCACTCAAATACTCGAAAGCTTCAGTCTCTGCAAGATTCCACATTGCAAATTCATTGTCATCCTTAAAAACAAGCCAGTTTTCATTTTCTGAGCCTGCATTGCCCATAACAGTATTTGCGTATACTCTTTCAGGCTCATACCAAAGGACAAGCTCACAGCCTTTTGTTCGAGCATAATCGGAAATTTCAATAATTCCGTTATCATATCTTGATGCATCGGGAATCCAGTTACCTAAAGAATCATACCATCCGTCAATATTTTCGTACCATCCCGCATCCATCCAGAAATAGTCAATATTTGCATATATTTCATCCGAAAAAGTATCAAGAGTTTCAAATATCTGATCTGTGGTATTTGTTGATTCGGGACCTGCGACCTCCATCATTGTCATAATATCGGGGATATTTTCCGGATATACACAATCACTGATCCAATTCCTGAACATATTAAAACCTTTAAGCGGATTCTTCGTCTCATAGAAGCTCAGGGAAACAAGAGGTGAGCGAACTTTCTCACCGGGCAAAAGATAAGCTTTAAAGTGCTCCTGTTTTACGGTTACAGCAGTACTTTCACCGTCCCTGTCAAATGATGCAGCCCAGTCACCCGTCCAACCGATACCAAGAACAACACCGTTATTTTCTCTGTAAATATTGAAATAGGGCATATACTCATAGCTGGATCTGCCTTCTGTACAGGAGAAACCGGCTGTTGTCAGCTCTGTTTTCATAAGGGAAAAATCACCTGAAGTATTTATACTTCCCTTTGAATAATAAAGCTGAGCCTTGCCTGTATCAAGAGCTGAATTAAGAGCATAAAATTCACTTATTACACCGCTGTTTTCTTCGGATTCATTTTTTATATAAACGGTCCATTCGCAGGTTGCATTTTCCTCATAAATCGTAGCCTCAACAAAAACCACAAGGCTGTTTGTTTTGTGAGTCAATGTTATGTACGAAGTTTTTCCGCCACTGTACACTGCACCGACTTCACTTTCCTCAGAAACGGAAACATCCCAATTTTCAATATCATCGTTAAGCTTGACACCATCAACCTCAAAGCTGTATGGCAAATCCACAGTACCGTTTTTGAGAAGGACATTATTATAGTACCATTCACGGCAACGCTGTTTTTCACTTGATGAAATTTGCATTTCTTCAGCAGTAACAGTATCAAAATTGATCTCTTTTTTATATTCCGCTTCAGCAATTCGTTCCTCGTTAATTATAAAACCACCTATACATGAAACAACGAAATACGCTACCGCAAGGAGAATATTTATCACCTTTGAGCCTTTTTTTGCACGCACAGCAAAAGAAGCGGCAAGAACAACTGCCATAATGGGGAAAAGAATACTGTAAGAATAAACGATTACATCCTCATTGTTGCTGATAAGTGCGTTTGTAATCCAAAAAACGCCGTTAAAAAGCAAACCGCCGCCTAAAGCACTGAAAATACCTTTTAATTTGCCGATTTTATCTTTACAAATTGAATACACAAACAGAAAACCGAAAAATGCGAATGCAATTGTCATCAAAACAAAATAAAGCAAGCTGGAAATATTATCCGGCCAATAATCAAATTCATAATAAAGTGCATATGCACCATAAATATACAGTGCAGTACAAACAAGAGAAATAACGGAAACAATCAAATCCTTAGATGTCTGTTTTTTCATACAAATTCTCCTCTGCCGCAAAATAGTGACAAATTTCAACTTAAATTATCTTACCATGATAAAAAGGATATGTCAAATCAAAAAAGAACGCTGACAAGAAAACGGCTTTTGCCGTACTGCGGCAACCGTTTTCGATTAGTCCATCGCCGTGCCCGCAAAAAAAGGACCTGATAAAACGTTAACTGTAACGGATGAAGAAAAAGCAGGAAGAAAGGGTGATTAAAATATTTAATACTAATAATACAAAAATATCTTCTTCAAAAATACTCTCTTTTCAGATTATCCGGCGGAAAACAGAATATTCTTTTTGTAATTTTATGATAGCATGGTATTTGTATTTTTGTTGATATTATATTTTTACAAAAAGTATTTACAAATATATATTAAATATGATAAAATATGTTTGTAATCAACATTATATGCAGTGGGAGTGATAGCAATTAGTCAGCAACAGGATAATTTTAAAAGAGGTACAGCCGAAATGCTTATTTTGCACCTTCTTCAAAATGATGATCTGTACGGATATCAAATGACAAGAGCATTTAAAGATAAAAGCAACGGTGTTTATACAATGGGGGAAGCTGCACTTTATCTCGTTTTATACAGATTGGTCGATGCAGGTTATATAACAGACTATGAAAAATTAGTCGGCACAAGAAGAAAACGAAGATATTATCACCTTGAAGATAGCGGTCGTGAATACTATAATCAAATACTTAATGAGTATTTGACAATTTCCAAGGCAATTTCGAAAATATTAGATTTGGAGAGTGACGACAATGCTACAGAAGAATGATATTGATAAGTATATAAGAACTGTACACAAGCAAATTCCCTATAAAACCAACGAAACAAAAAAATTTACAGATGACTTAAAATCAAACATTAATAATTATGTCGAGGACAATCAAGTAAACGACATAGAAGAAATCAAACTTCAATTCGGTACTGAAGAAGAAGTTGCAAATGCTTTTCTCGAAACAGTAGATATAAAAACTGTTAAAAGGAAGATAAGTATAAAACGATTGATTACAGTTTTAATTGTTGCAGTTATCGCCATTTGGAGTATTGGTGTAACAATAGGAACAATTCAATCAAACAATGCAAACTCAACATATATTCATTATTCTCAAATAGAGAATGAATCTGACTTATTAAATACTATATAATAGGAGCTATAAATCATGAAGAAAATATTTTCTCTTTTTTTTACTATAACTATACTTTTTTCAATTTCATCTATTGCTGTATTCGCTGAAAATAATTATTCGGTTGTTTCTGAAACAGTGGAGTACTTTAATGATGGCAGTTATATTATTACAACCGTAACAGAAGAAGATAATTCAAATACCGTAGCAAGAGCAACATCTACAAAATCAGGGTCAAAATCTGCTACACTTTATAATGCTGATGATGAACCACTTGTAACAATGAAGCTTACCGCATCATTCAGTTATACAGGTTCTTCTGCTACGTGTACAAGCACATCTACATCTTATACAATACATAATTCATATTGGAAAGTAACTTCTGCGACATCAAGCAAGAGTGGTAATAAAGCAACCGGCGAATTTACTGCAAAAAAATACACTTTGGGAATTCCTACGCAAATAAGAGATGTTACAATTACTATCACCTGTAGCAATACGGGCACATTATCATAAAAAATTGATAATTAATTTCCCTGAATATTTCAAGCCCACCGTCAAACCGGTGGGCTTTACTCTATGTATCACCACAAACTAATTATCTTATTTATTTTTATTATCTGAAAATGTATATCCAAAATACCCTGCAAATAATCTAAAAAAACAAGAATTGTTTACTGTCACATCATAAGCTTTCGTTAACACTACAATTTTTCTTTCAATGTTTTGCAACTTGCAATTAACATTCTCCTGATACGACCGGAAAGGTTTCTCTGCTTTTTAAATGTATCTTCATCAATCGAATTTGTATTAAATAGAAGCTGTAACCAACCCTCTGTTTCACTGCACTCTTTTAACGCAATTTCAAATTTAGAAAGCATATCTGCCCTGCTTTGACCGTAATTAGTT
>CAYVTA010000099.1:0-3478 GCA_964454355.1 uncultured Eubacteriales bacterium
ATAGAATACCGCGACAAGTATCACCGGGATAGTATCTACATCCGTGATTCAGTAATAATCCACGAAAAAGGAGATACCGTTTTCAAAGACAGATGGCGTACTGAGTGGAAAGACAGAATTATTCGTGACACCGTTAACCATACCGATACGGTGTACATCGAAAAAGAGGTATTCCGCAACAGAAGCGAGCCGCCGAATAACTGGAAAGAGACAATATTTTTAATAATTATCGCAATACTAATCTTTAAATTAAAATAATCATGAGTAGAAGAGGAACATCAGATGCCGCAAATATCGGCGAAATTAGAAATGTGGATATGTCGGTAGGTTACAAAGGTAGCGAACCAGTAAACGTGAAGAACAACGGTTCTGAGGCTGTAACGCTTTCAGTTCACATGTTCGATATGCCACAAGGTGAGTACATCGAAACTACATTCTATCCCGGTTGGAATCCTGAAATCATTGATGAAATTCAGGCGAATGCCGAAATTACTAATATCCAAGTAGGTTTGTAAGCTATGTTGACGATTGGTTTAGGGCATGCCTCTGCTGGTGGTGGGGGAGGCTCAAGTAAAGAGCTTGAACAATTCGAAGAATTATTTTATGTAGATACATGTAAAGTTAGAGTAAAGGACAGCAACATTTCCGATATCCCTTTAATTGATACTTCTTTTGTAACGGATATGTCAAATCTTTGCTATAACAATAAAGTTGTAAAGTCTATGCCTTTGTTGGATATGCAGAATGTTACTAATTTGAAGCATGCGTTCTTTGGCTGCGAAGCACTTGAAGAAATTCCTTTATTTAATACATCAAAAGTGGTAGACATGGCATATATGTTTACGAATTGTTATGTGCTCAAAGAAGTGCCGTTACTTGATATGTCGGGAGTAAAGACAATAACTAGTATGTTTGCTAATTGTAGAGCTCTTAAGTCTATACCATTGTTTGATATTCGTAATGCAACTTATGCGTTAAGCTTGTTCTCTGGTTGTTCCTCACTTGAAAGTGTCCCTTTGCTTGATACTTCGCTTGTAACAAACTTTACTCAAATGTTTGATGGTTGTGAAAAATTAAAAGAAATTCCATCTTTTGATTTTTCAAGTGCTACATCTGGGTCAAGTGTATTTAGAGATTGTATCTCCCTAGAAAGTGTTGCCGTTTTAAATACGCCAAAAGTTATGTCAATGGCTACAATGTTTGACGGTTGTGTATCTTTAAAATCTGTTCTAGGATTAGATATGGCTGCAAATACAAATACTAATTATATGTTTAGAAATTGTAAGTGTTTGGAAACTTGTTTAATCAAGAATTTGAAGACTACAATATCTTTCAATAATTCCCCTTCTCTTTCTAAAGGCTCAGTTCTGTACCTCTTTGAGAATGCTAATACGGTATCAACTACAAAAACAATCACTCTTCATGCTGATGTGTTCGCACAACTGACAGAAGATGAAATTGCAATAGCAACTGAAAAGGGGTTCAGTGTAGTAAGTGCATAACGAATAAAAAGTAATAATATGGAAACAAAGAAAGTAGAAATTACAATGATTCAAGCAGCTGAAGGTCATACATTGATTAACAAGGACGGCAAAACAATGGGTAAGAAATTGTATCTTTCCGCAACAGATTCGGTAGAAAACTGGTCAGAAATCACCGATGCAGAAGCCGAAGAAATCCGGGCACGCCTGGAAGCAGAAGCTGAGGCAGAAGCGGCTGCAATGGCTGATAAATGATAAAAGGAGGCTTTCGGGCCTCTTTTTTTATGTCTTTTTAGGGAAATTCCTACTAAATAATAGGGGAATCCCTTATTTGCAATATTAAAATATTGTATATATTTGCAGAGTGTTGGTTTTGACCAACTCTTTTTTAGATTTTTTGTAGAAGCGTTATGCTAAATTCTTGCAAATGAAAACCTGAGAAATTTTCAAAGCAAACAAGATGCAAGCATAGTGGTTCCTACGCAATATGCGTGGGCTGCTATTACCATATCTGTTTGCGCGGGTTTTCTCAGGACCTTCATTTGAAGACGTGGCATTGCAGTTTCACGCTTCTTTTGTATATTATTTAAGGTCTTTAGGAATTGGAAGACGTGTTTTTTTTATGAAGCGAAATTTTATTTTAACTTTCCTTTTTGTCATGACATTAGGAAATGTAAGCGCCCAGAATCTCAACAGTTATAAAGATAAGGTGTTGGAACTTATGGCTTCAAGTATGAAAACAACAAAAGAAATGTTTGTAGAAGACTTGGATGTGAAAGTAGATAGTATGTCTCTTGGCCATTTTTTAGTAGAAGATAGCATCTATCTTTTAGAAAAACAATTAAATAAAGAAATTGAAGAACAAAATAAACTCATAAACTATCACAAGGGTTATATCGAGGAAACAAAGAATAAAAAGCCGAAAAGTAGCGACAATATTATAAGCGACATGTTTAAAACTATGGATGCTAATACGATAAATGAATCAAGTCATGCAATCAAAAAGGCCGAAGAGAAAATTCAAAAGATAAAATCTGCCTATGCGCCGAAACTGGAGAATCTTTATTCTAGGGATAAAAAAGAAGTGATATATGATGCTTTCAGATGTCGTGTTAGTTTTAAGAGTCCTAGAACTGGCATGCGTCAAGTAGTAGGAGGTTATACATTTTTTATCCCAGGTGAAGTTAATTTGATAAAACTCAAAAAAACTGCGCCTATGGAAAACTTATTAGAAGCAAAAAGAAATAAGTAATTATGCACGAATATTGGTTAGAAATATTGCGTCAAGACCAAACAGCCGGGGCTATGTTATCTTTTATTTTGGCTGCGGTGTTTTATATAATTGCTAAGACTTCAATTTGGTGGTTGTTGTTTGGTACGGGCAAACTGCTTTTCAGAAAATACACTTTCAAAGAATGGGGATTCCGTACCATAGCTGGGGTAATTGGTTTTGCATGTTTGGCGCTTTTTGCAGCTTGCTTATTATGGCTCTACGATGCTGAAAGTACGGTATATTGGTCAGCATTAGCTGTCTTTTTATTTTTTTCGCTTCGTATCTGGTTACGTGAGATACTTTCATTGTTTGGCATGTTACGTGGGGATTGGAACCCCTTCGAACCTAAACTTCGTTTTTTTGCATGGGATGAAACCTATATTTTCTGTCTGTTTGGGAATAGGAAAGAAGATGATGATTGGTTTAGACGGTCTCGAGAACAACAAGAACAAATATATTATCAAGAACTAATTAATAAAAAACAATATTAAAGGAAAGAGGGGCAACCACCTCTCTTTTTAATAATGGGGAACCGTGGTACCGGAAGAAAAACTTCTATTAAAGGCACTGCAATTCCCCGTGAGAGCTACACGACTATTGCCGCTTTCCCGTGCTCTTTACGGGAGCTTTGCAAATGTTTAGTGAGCTCTCTGTGAACCAATGTCATGGATGTCCATCAAGGATGTCCCCCATGTATTACGTCCGAAACTGTTATCATTGGCTC
>CAYVTA010000099.1:3578-7482 GCA_964454355.1 uncultured Eubacteriales bacterium
GGACCTTCCAGAAGACATACGAACGATAGGTTTCTTTCCTCTTTTTTGAAGTGTTCTTGTAACTTTCTGAAATTGTCTGGCTGTAGGTAAAACTTGATTTCTTCAAGACTTTTCAAAACATCAGAGTTATAAAATAAAGTTTCTTCCCTAATGTCTCCTGGTAAGATAATGTCAAATATTGAGCTATCACATTTCACCTTAAACGGTTCGGCTCCGACTTTGTGAAGTTTCGTTGTTATATCGTCTGTTATTTTTAAATAATCTTGGGTTATGTCCTGACTTGGGTATGTACTGTATATTATCCCCCAATAGAACAGTTTTTGTAGTGACATAAGCCGCTGTTTATCGCTAAATTCTTCGCGGGTCGGAATCTTCATCAGTTCAGAGCCTTTAGCCTCGGCTGTGTAATTCATAAACTTGGGGACTAACAAGGTACAGAACACTGAAAACTGAAATTCGTTGAAGTCTGGAAACATTTTAGCCAGTTCATCAAGATTTTCTTGGCTCATGTATTCTTCCTCTAACATGCTATATTGGCATGCACGCCGCAATGATAAAACCTCGCCGTTCTCGAGCTGTAAACACTTCCCTTGGGGATTATAAATTATCCTTTTTCCTTTTGTTTCTTCCATAATTTTAGGTATTTCGTTTCCTCAAAGTTATGCTAAAAACTGTGATAGGATGCTCCGGAAAATCAAAATAATGCGCCTCCGTTATAGTAAATTAACGGTGCGAAAATAGGCCAACACCTTATTAATATTTTTTTTAATAATGTTATCTAGATATATAGAATTATCGGAATCTTCGTTTTTTACGTTTGTTAACGGTTATAGATACCGGGCCGGTGAAAAAAAGTCCGGAAACATCCGGTATAACATTCGGGAAAGAGATTGTTTCAGTTTCGATTTCGGTGTTTGTTCCCTGAGTGTTCGTTTGTCCGAAACCTATTTTTGGGGTGGATATTGATGCAAATTGGAAATTCTTCATAATGTTGGAATAGGAATATTCCCGCCCGATGTTTGACCCGTTGGCAATGATTTTCAGTTCATCGTCTACGAAGGTAACACCCAAAATTTTGCCGTCTGGGTCTATACGCTCCACGGTTCGGATGTTGACGCGTTTCAGATTTCGTTTAACCTCTTCGAAATTGATAGCGTTACCAATTGCAATATCGAGTTTTCCCCGAAGTTCTTCAAATTCTTTATCCTTAATGATAGCATTTCGCATTTGCTTTTCGATTGATGCCAATGCCCCACCGCGTATCTTTGTTGCAATGATAGCACGTCCAACCCTTTGCCCGTCTTTCAGAACGTAGTAGGAGAGACCGCGTTTCTTATCATTGTTTACCTGGTCAAATCCACAATTATACAGATTGAGGAATGCGTTCAATTCACCCAAACGAGTGAAACGGTAGGTCGATGCTAAGGCCAGAACATCGCCAATCTTTCGGGATAAATCACCATCTTCGTAGCGTATTGCTTCGGCACGGTTCACCCGGCGTTCTTCGGTGTGTTCTAAAGCTCGTTCCAAATTGTACTTTATCTCCAATTCCCTTGAAACCTTCATAGCTCTATTCCATTCGAAGCGGTCACTTATTAAACGCCCATCACGGGTGATACAAGGGCCAACAATGTGGCAATGTTTTCTCGAAATATCAGTATGAAGAAATGCCACATAGGGTACTTCAGGAAAGAGCCTTTCAACCGCTTCTTTGCACATTTCGGTTAATTGCTCGTCTGTGAGGCCACGCTCCAGGTCTTCGAGAGCTGGATTCAGGTTGATATGGAAAAACGGTTTCTTAGTTCGTGCGTTTAATGCATTGGCTTCTAAGCATGCATAAAGTTCCTCACCGGTTGCATCCTTTGGAATCCATTTCATTGCAAGAATCTGAGCATGGCATTCGTCCAGTTTCTTGATGTTGTACTGCAAAGGAGCGTTTAGGCTTTCGCGTCTGTGTACTTCGATTATCATAGGCTGTAATCATTTTGTGTGTCGATAAAATTGCTCTCTCACCTTATCCAGAAGCACTTCCGCTTTCTTGGCAACGAAAACTTTGAAATGAAGAATTTCGGCTTGCAAATCCTCCAAATCGCTTTCATTTTCTGGGGTGGCTTTGGCCCTTTTTTCCAGTCTTAGCGCATAATTAAGGGATTCTTCTACATCGCTGAAAGTTCGTGCAATGTCAGGCAGGGCAGTGTATTTCTTCTGGAGCATTTGGTCCACGGCAAACGCCGAAAGGGATTTATAGCCCAATCGGGTTTGCTCTTCGATTATCTTTGCGTAGGTTTTAGCATCGACCCGAATAGACAAAACTTTGTCTTTCGTTGTTGTTTTCTGGCCCCCCGTTTCAGTTGTTGTTTTCTGGGGTGGCTTAGTCGTGTTTTCTTGCATGGTCTTATTTTTTAAGTGAGAAATAAAGCATCGCCAGAGCGTTCCAAACTACCTGAGCCAAATGATAACACCCGGTTTCTGGGTCCCGGATTTCGCCATTTTCAAACGCTACCAGATGACGGAATAATGCAGCCTTATAACGGTCGTAACCGTCAGGAAGGTTCTGCCATTGGTTCGGTCCGTATTTCTTGGCTCCGGCTGTATAAACATCTACAACGTGCTCCAGAAGGTGAAGCGGCAACAACTCCCACCGGGGTTTGTCGTCTAATCTGTCGTTTTTCTTACTTTCTTGTGTCATGTCCTTTTGAGTTTATGTTACTAATAAAATTCCTGCGATTTAGAGCAAAATACCCCAAAATTTTCGGCGTGTGACAAACGCCATACCTTGCTTATTAAATCGCATTACAAACATACAAAGGTTTCGTTTGTCATACACTATCGAAAAATAGGGATGAAACATCTTTTAACATTCCAGGTTGGGGTACAAAGAAAGAGGTGGCTTTTGCCACCTCTTCAAATTTACTTTTTGTAAATCGTCATTCCTGACTCTTCGTCAAGTTCTTTCTGTCGCTCTTTTGAGATTCGTTTTTTTTCGTTCTCTTTAAAACGAGCCATTTTCTCGCGAAGATTGGCCAGTCGGTTAGATTTCAACTGCATTTCCGGTTTCTTTTCACAACACTTGCAAACGTTGCTGAATTTGTCGGCTATTGAAACAAGACCGTCCCCGAAATCAGATTTTTCTAAAAGGCGGTAATTGCGTAGTGTGAATTTCTTTCCACAGCATACACACTCTTTATATACGCTGTCTAAAATGCTTTTTTCTTCTTCCATGATACTTTTATTATTTGATATTTGTAGATTTGTCGATTTATCTATTTTGATATTTGTAGATTTGTAGAATTTTAGATTTATCTACAATTACTCAAAATCGTTATCGCTAAACAAATCGCCGTTAACTTCTTTCGGTACTAGGCTTGTGACGGTGTAGCCTTTGGGACGATAATGCCCGCGTGTAGCAGCTTGGATTGCGTGTATGGATACGCCAATGAAAAATGCGGCTTTAGACATAGTTCCAAAACAGAGTTCAGTGTTTCCACGACTGATTTTTACGGGATGCTTAGGGAATTGTTGCTTAATTTTTCCTTCCGCATGTCCAAGGCTGATGTTTGTGCCACGGGAGACCCATCTAAGATTATCAATTCGGTTGTTTGACTTATCACCGTCAATGTGGTCTACAGTGTCGTATCCCCATGGATTAGGGATAAACGTAACCCCTATAAGGCGATGCAAATAGAATGTCTGAGGCAATAACAATGCGTTCTTGATTCTTACGGTGTAATAGCCTTCTGCGTTCGGTCGTGCCTTGACCGGCTTGTAACCCGCTGCGGTACGCTTACGGATGTTTCCGTAGTTGGAAACTTCATAGAATGCGTTCCCGTCCGGATGAGTTGCGCAATGGTGGAGCGGCAACCATGTTTCTTTAAATTCTTTCTTCTGCTTCATAAGATTAATT
>CAYVTA010000100.1:0-7375 GCA_964454355.1 uncultured Eubacteriales bacterium
GTTGGCACAGAAGAGGCTACTATGGGGGTAGCGGATGCCTCAGCAGTGTGCTCGGATTTATTTTTGTGCCGATATTTATCATAATTTTTATTGTAGCGATTTTCTCTAATTTTACAGGCATTAATTCAAACAATGTTATCGTTCAAGAAAATGTTGTAAACTATGATGAAAATGCATTTCAGGATTATGCAAATGATATGTATAACGTTGAATTTGGCACATCTTCGGCATATGAAGATAACATTCTGTTAGTTTTCCTCACTGAAGATGATGAATATTATGATTACTATTATATAGCCTGGGTGGGAGATCATATTAATACTGAAATAAATTATCTGTTTGGAAATGAATATACCGAATTGGGTAATGCTGTGTCATCAGCCGTTAGTGTCAGCTCCTACAAGTATTCTCTTGATTCCAATCTTGCAGATGTTATCAGAACGATGGAAAAAGAAATCGTCACGCTCGGTTTAGAGTCTTCTTATGTCTGTGACGAAGATCATACACAAGTTCAGTCACATATTACAAACAGAACAAGTATTGATATTACAGAAGATACGGTCAATACGGTACTTCAAAGCTTTACTGATACAACAGGAATCCCCATTGTTATTGTTTTTGATGATATTGATAATGTTTTTCCGCAAACATCAATTGTTCAATCATCAGGCAGCAGTGTAAGTTACGTTTCTGTATTTTTAATCATCGCTGTTGTGATTCTTGCCATTGTCAT
Organism: uncultured Eubacteriales bacterium; assembly: GCA_964454355.1. Taxonomy (GTDB): domain Bacteria; phylum Bacillota; class Clostridia; order Oscillospirales; family Acutalibacteraceae; genus UBA1081. The sequence continues at coordinate 734 of CAYVTA010000100.1, forward strand.
TTTTGTTTTTCTTGTAAAACGCAGTAAAAAGAAAAAAGAAGATTTAGAGTTTTGATAAGCATATTTTCAGCTTCATTATCGGTATCATTCTCTGTAGATTTGATAATGATGGAGTAAACATCAATGGATAACAATACGAATGAAATACTTAAAAATGAGCGATACACAATAAATTGTACACTCGAAGAAGGTAAACATCTTTTTAAGCTGACAATAAGAAATTTTGTTATAAGTACAATAATTGTTTCACTTTTATTCTTGATTAGTTCTGCAGTACTTTTCTATTACTATTATGAAACATACAGTACTTATTTGTTTATTGTAACAGTGTTTTTTGTAATCATACAAGCATATCGTTATGCCGACACTCGAAAAAGATGGAAAGAATCATTTAGTGAACCGGACATTGAGAATGTTTATGAATTTACTGATGAAAAAATAATATGTTTACAATACAAAGACGGAGCACTACTTAATAAATATAGTGTTCCCTACAGCAAAATCACAATGCTATCAGAAAATTCCGGCTATCTTACATTCCAATTTGAAGGTAAAACATTCTGTTTAAAAAAATCCGACATCGAACCATCTTCAGTTTTATATACACACATAAGAGATGTAAAGCAAAGACTAAAGAAGCGTAATCGATATATCTTTATTGGTATTGCGATAGCAATTTTGACTGCATTGACATCAACAATTGCAAATTATGTTGCAAATTTTTCTCAGCAAGAACTTATGATTACAACTTACTGGGTAAATTTCTTGTTTATTATCATTCCATTAATTTCTATTATTTACTCAGTAATTCTTGCAAAAAAGAAATATCCTTATGTGATTAATCTTGTCATAGGAATTATAGTAAGTGGGATTCTTATAGTATGCGGCTGTGAACAGTTTAATTACATGAACTATTTTGGAAACAGTATCAATGTTGTTGCTGCCGCTGAGGAAAAGCTTGGTATTCAAATACCTGAATCACAAAACTCATATTTTTACAGAAATGACGGTTATTATGATGATAACAAAGAAATAATTTATGACTCTTGGCTCTACTATTACGACGAAATTCATTCATTCAAAGACCAACCGGTATGGTTGTATGATAATCCTGATGAATTTATCGATATGATTCCTAACCCTTCTAACCATATTTGGGATGATTGCTGGATACTTTATAATGTTGACACAGGTGAAATAAATAAAGTTCCAACAGAAAGCGGTGAACACAGAATGGTGTTTTTGTCATACTACAGCAATGATACGGCAGGAGTAATTGAAATCGTAGAATACATATTAACACTGTAAAAATATCAACACGCTGCCCGTTTGGACAGCGTGGTTTTTCTATTTATGTTTAATTACATAAGTGAAAGATAGAGTTCCTTAATTTCATCAACAGAAGTATCACGAGGATTACCGGGACGACAAGCATCATCATAAGCAGACTGACTCAAGAAATCAATATCTTCTGCCTTAACGATATCCTTAAGGTCAGCAGGAATACCAACATCAGCACTGAGCTGTTTAACTGCATCAATAGCAGCTTTTCTTGCATCTTCAATAGTCATAGCATCAGTTCCGTCAACACCCATTGCCTTTGCAATATCTCTGTACTTCTCCCCTGTTTCATGTGCATTATATTCCATAACCGTAGGAAGGATAATTGCATTAGCCACACCGTGAGGTGTATCATAAAGTGCACCAAGAGGATGAGCCATAGAATGAACAATGCCGAGACCTACATTTGAGAATCCCATACCTGCGATATACTGACCAAGAGCCATACCTTCTCTGCCTTCATCAGTATTATCTACTGCACCACGAAGTGATTTTGCGATAATTTCAATAGCCTTAATATGGAACATATCACTCATTTCCCATGCACCTTTTGTGATGTAACCTTCAATAGCATGAGTAAGAGCATCCATACCTGTAGCGGCAGTAAGTCCCTTAGGCATAGTTGCCATCATATCAGGATCTACAACAGCCACAACGGGAATGTCATGGACATCAACACAAACCATTTTACGGTTGTTTGCTACATCAGTTATAACATAGTTTATGGTAACTTCTGCTGCTGTACCTGCCGTTGTGGGAACCGCAATGATGGGAACACACTTATTTTTTGTGGGAGCAACACCTTCAAGAGAAACAACATCGGCAAATTCAGGGTTAGTAATGATTATACCTATTGCCTTAGCAGTATCCATTGATGAGCCACCACCGATAGCAACAATGCAGTCTGCTCCGGATGCTTTGTATGCGTCAACACCTGCCTGAACATTTTCTACTGTGGGATTTGCCTTGATATCTGAAAATATGTCATATGCAATTGAAGCCGATTCAAGAATATCTGTTACCTTTTTTGTAACACCGAATTTGATAAGATCGGGATCAGAACAAACAAAAGCCTTTTTGTAACCTCTGCCGTTAATTTCGTCAGCAATAGACGCAATTGCTCCTTTTCCGTGATAACTTGTTTCGTTGAGAATAAATCTGTTTGCCATAAAGACTCTCCTTTTGTTTTATTTAGATATAAATAATAAGCTTATGCGTAAATATTCCGCAACTTGTTATTTCTTTAACAATTATAATACTCTTTATTGATTTTATTTTTACTTTTTGGAAATTTATTGTTATTTTTTAACAAAATTCAGCACATTAAACCAAAAATTATTGACAATATGCAGAATGTATGATATATTCAAATAAAATAAAGATAGAAGTGCGATAATTACCAGTAGATGTCGGTTTTTCTATAAATAAGACATTTAAAGGAATTATTGCCGAGACAGAAAAGCATTGCCGTGTGCCTTGACTGTCGGGTTGCAAGAGATTGTTTTGCAGCCTGTCACATTTGTGGAATGCTATCGTGAAGAATCAATTTCGGATCATTATGCATTTTGCATTGTGATCTATTTTTATTGTAAAAAGAAAGGAAGATTATAATGAAAACAAGAAAAAAACTTCTATGCATGATTGTTGCGTTGATTTTCAGTTGTTTTATGATTTGCATAGGTGCAAGTGCTGCTGCTGAGTCCGAATCAGACATTGTTGTAGCTACGGATGCACAGGAAAATGCAATCAGCTCATCACTTAATGTCTATGAGGATACTTGCTATGACTGCGACGGCGAGGGATACTGCTATGAATGCGAAGAATGCAATTACACCGGTATCTGCGAAACATGCGGCGGTTCAGGACTTATTGATGTAAGAAATGATGCGACGAGTGACTATTTTGCGTCATTCTTTGCATTAGTACCACCCATTATCGCTATCGCTCTTGCACTGATAACAAAAGAGGTGTATTCATCTCTCTTTATTGGTGTTGTTGTAGGTGGTCTTCTCGCTGCAAATCTATTTAAGACGGGTTTCAGTGCTACAGCGGCAATGGATTATATTATCAGTGACGGTCTTATAACTGCAGTATCGGACAGTGCAGGTATTTTCATATTCCTTGTTTTCCTCGGTATTATGGTTGCACTTATTAATAAGTCAGGCGGTTCAAGAGCTTTTGGTGACTGGGCTGTAAAACATATAAAATCAAGAACCGGAGCAATGATTGCAACTTTCTTGCTTGGTGTCATGATTTTTATAGATGACTATTTTAACTGTCTCACAGTCGGTTCAGTTATGAAGCCTGTTACAGACTCACACAAGATTTCAAGAGCAAAACTTGCATATCTTATCGATGCCACAGCAGCACCTGTCTGTATGATTGCTCCTATTTCTTCTTGGGCTGCAGCAGTTGCCTCCTATGCTGAAGAAGGTCAGGGACTCAAGCTCTTTATTCAAGCCATCCCATATAACTATTATTCACTTCTTACTTTTGTATTCATCATTGCAATCACTTTCCTTAAGGTTGATTTCGGTTCAATGAAGCTTCACGAAATGAATGCAATGCTTCACGGAGATCTTTACACAACAGGTGAAAGAGTTGATGAAATTGATTCTTCGCCTAAAGGCAGTTCAAAGGGTAAAGTCATAGACCTTATTTTTCCTGTAGTTATACTTATAGCAACCTGCGTATTCGCACTTGTTTACAACGGTGGCATTCTTGACGGTGCAAACTTCATAGATGCATTCTCCAACACTGACGTAACTGTAGGTCTTCCTTGGGGCGGTCTTATAGCACTAATCATCACTATAATTTATCTAATCTGCAGAAGAGTTATAACATTCAAAGAAGCCATGGACTGTGTACCTGAAGGCTTCAAAGCAATGGTTCCTGCAATCACGATTCTTACCTGTGCAACAGCACTTAAAAACATGACAGGTCTTCTCGGAGCAAAATATTTTGTTGCAGACCTCATGAACGGTGCCGCAGCAGGCCTTTCAAATTTCCTTCCTGCTATTATATTCCTCGTTGCTTGCGGACTTGCATTTGCAACCGGTACATCATGGGGAACATTCGGTATACTTATTCCAATTGTTACAGTTATTTTCCCTGCAGATTCAACAATTCTTGTTATAGGCATCTCTGCTTGTCTTGCAGGTGCAGTTTGCGGCGACCACTGCTCACCTATTTCCGACACAACGATTATGTCTTCAGCCGGAGCTCAGTGTAATCACATTAATCATGTTAACACACAACTTCCATACGCTGTGACAGTTGCTGCAATTTCGTTCGTATGTTATATTATTTCAGGTTTCATTCAGAATGCAGTTATCATGCTTGCAATTGGTATTATTCTTACGGTTGCTACAGTACTTATAATAAAAGCAATTACAAGCAAAAAAGACTCCGTAAAAAAATAATAAACAATAAATTATTGGGCTGTCCGAAGGACAGCCCAATTTTTTGTAATATCAGCAGCTTGCAAGTGTTTTAATATATCTTTTAAAGAATGCAAGTGCATCAGCAAATGAATCAACAGCTATTTTTTCATTTGTGCCATGAGTTGTTGTAAGAAGCTTTGTATCAAGAAGGAACGGTGAATATCTATAAACATTTTCACAAATGTTCTGATAATTTCTTGCATCCGTACCGCCCATAACAAGATAAGGAGCTACAACATTATTGTTATTCATTCTATAGCAAATATCTTCAATGGCATTGAATGCTCTCGAATCAGTAGGTGATACATTTGAGGGCTCCTGACCACCAAGGAGCTTGATTTCAACATTCTTATTCTTAATGACCTTTTCAAGATGAGTTTTAATGTCCGCAATTGTCATTCCGGGCATAACTCTGAAGTTGACTGCAATTGATGCCTTCTGGGGAAGAACGTTTGCCTGAGGACTTCCACTTGCCATTGTAACAGCAGTAGTTGTTCTTACAAAAGATGCGGCAGCAGGAATATTTTTCATCACAACATTGAGGACAGGTTTGAGAGCCTTACCATGACAAAGAATGTTTCTTACAGGGAAAGAAGTATTTCTTCCAACCTTATCAACGATTGCAGAAACAACAGGAGTAATCTCAGATTTAAACTGGTTGTTTTCAATATCCTTGATAACATCCGCAAGCTGACCGAGTGCCGTGTGGTTAGGCGGTGATGAGGAATGACCACCCTTAGCGGTAACACTTACTTCGTAATCGCAATATCCTTTTTCGGCAATACCGATACCGGCAAGGTTCTTAGTTATAACTCCGGGGACATTTATGGGAAGAATTGCACCGCCTTCATCAAGAACAGAATCCAATCTCACTCCTCTGCTTTCAAGAAGTTCTGACATTTTCTTTGCTCCGGAATCAGGAGAAGCAACAACCTCTTCATTATGACCAAGAAGAATGTAAACCGTTCTGACAGGTTCAAATCCATCTTCAATAAGAGTTTCGACAGACTCCATAACCCCCATAAGGTGATTTTTCATATCAATTGAACCTCTGCCCCAGAGGAATCCATCAGCAATGTCTCCACTGAAAGGCTCATGTTCCCAATCACCTTCTGTTCCTTCTGAAACAGGAACAACATCCTGATGACCGAGCAAAGCAATTGGCTCAAGGTCGGGATTTTTTCCTTCCCACTTATACATAAGACTTGCTTTTCCAACAACTTCAACAGTAAGTGTCTCATGAAGAAGAGGATATCTGTCTCTGAGAAGCTGATGAAATTCATCAAACTTGCTCCAATCAACCTTATTTTCATCAACATTGGAAATCGTCTTGATCTTAATAGCATCAGAAAGGTTTTTTGTATATCTTTCCACATTTACTCGTTCCGGATCAAGAGGTGCTGATTCCTTTTTTTCCGGAACAAACTTTGCCGCTTTCACCATGTTAGCTGCAACCAATGAGCCTACTGCACCTAAAGCCAGACCTACTTTAAGCTTTTTATCCATAACTAACCAGTCTCTTTCCTAATAATTTTATTATTATCATACCACCGCAAAAAGAAAAAATCAATAAATAAGTGCTTTATTTTTGTAAAAAAATCAGCAACTCTACAATTTTCGTTTTTTGCCTTGACAATAAAATATCAAAGATATATTATATATAATGTATTTTAATGTATAGTGGAGGTAAATATGGGTTACACAATAGCTGAAAAGCTTATAAAAAGTCATCTTGTAAGCGGCGAAATGGTCAAAGGAACTGAAATCGGTCTCAGAATTGACCAGACACTTACACAGGATGCAACAGGTACAATGGCATATCTTCAGTTTGAAGCTATGGGAATTGAACGGGTAAAAA
>CAYVTA010000101.1:0-7339 GCA_964454355.1 uncultured Eubacteriales bacterium
CACATGTCAAAGGAAGACATCGAATATGCTGTTAATTCAGCTGCTCAGTACGGTGAAGAAGATAAGACGCGTAAGGAAGAACTGGATGTAAGAAATGCAGCAGATCAGATGGTTTATGAATCTGAAAAAATAATCAGCGAAAACGGAGATAAATTCTCCGAGGAAGAGAAAAATTCTATAAATGGTAAGATTGATGACCTTAAGGAAGCTCTTAAGGGCGAGGATATCAACCTTATCAAACAGCGTCAGGAAGAGCTTCAGAAGGATTTCTATGCTCTGAGTGAGAAAATGTACAAGGCAGCACAGGAAGCAGCTGGTGCACAGGGCGGTTTTGATCCCAGTCAAGCTGGCGGTTTCGGTGCTCAAGACGGTCAGAATCCCGGTGCAGATGGATACTATGAAGCACCTTTCACTGATGTTGACTAATGAGCAGATTAATCGAGCATACCCCGTCATTCAGGCGGGGATGTGCTTGTATTAAGGAGATTTACTTATGGCAGATAAAAGAGACTATTATGAAGTGCTGGGCGTTGATAAAAGTGCATCCGATGATGAAATAAAAAAAGCCTACAGAAAGATGGCAAAGCAGTATCATCCGGACTTGAATCCCGGTGATAAAACAGCCGAATCAAAATTTAAAGAGTGTAACGAAGCATACGAAGTACTTTCTGATCCTGACAAAAAGGCAAAGTATGATAGATTTGGTCATGCTGGTGTTGATCCTAACTACGGAGCAGGTCAGGGCGGTGGCTTCGGCGGCGGAATGGATTTTGACTTCGGTGACATTTTTTCTTCGTTTTTTGGCGGCGGCTTTGGTGGCTTTGGAGGCGGACAACAGAGAGCAAATCCTAATGCTCCTCAGCGTGGTAGCGACATTCAGACCAGTATTACAATTTCATTTGAGGAAGCTGCAAAAGGTTGTAAACGCACTCTTGATATACAACGTATAGAAGTTTGTGATGAATGTAGCGGAACAGGTGCCGCAAAAGGAACCACAACTCAGACTTGTCCCGATTGTAACGGCAGAGGTCAGGTGTCAACCCAGCAGCGAACAGCTTTCGGTGTGATTCAGTCAACGAAGGCTTGTTCCAGATGTTCAGGAAAAGGTACGATTATTCCTACTCCTTGTACCAAGTGTAAAGGCTATGGTCGAATTAGAAAAACTGTTAAGCAGGATGTCAGCGTTCCCGCAGGTATTGACGACGGTCAGGTATTTACACTAAGAGGTCAGGGTAACAGAGGTGTTAACGGCGGTCCTTCCGGCGATTTGAGGGTTGGTGTAAATGTTAGACCGCACCCATTCTTCGAACGTGAGGGCTATAATGTATGGTGTGATGTTACTGTTACATTTGCTCAGGCCGCATTAGGTGATGAACTGTTAGTTCCTACTCTTGACGGTAAGGTAAAATACTCAATCCCTGCAGGTACTCAGCCGGGGGCAGTATTTAAGCTTAAGGACAGAGGTATTCCCAATGTTAATGGCAGGGGCAGGGGAGACCAACTTGTCAGAATTATTGTTGATATTCCCAGAAAGCTGACTCAGAAACAAAAAGAACTTATCAAAGAGCTTAATGCAGAGTTAGGTGGAAAGGCTCCATTCTCGGCAAATGACAGTGGCGAAGAATCTGAAGAGAAAAAAGGATTCTTCGGTAAGAAAAGGAAATAAGTTGATTGATCTATAAATTTAGAAGAACCGTAAAGCGTTAAGCATTACGGTTCTTTTTCAATAGAGGAGTATTCCATGATTTTTTTTAGTCTGTGATTGACTCCTGAACGTGAAATTGGTGTGGATAAGCTTTCACCAAGCTCATTAAGAGTCATTTCCGGATTATCAAGTCTTAATTTTGCAAGTTCTTTGAGTTCAGCAGGAAGCTCATCAAATTTTCCTGAAGCTATAAGATTATTTATAGCTTCGATTTGTTTTGATGCTGCTGCAAATGTCTTTTTTATGTTTGCATTATCACAGTTGACTTTTCTGTTAACATTGTTGCGAACATCCTTGAATATTTTTTCGCCAATCAGCTCCATAACAGAAATCTGAGCTCCCATGACAGTAAGTACATCCTCAATATGATTGCTGTCTTTGAAATAAACAATATTCATTCCGTTTCTGTCAGACTGCTTCGGAACTGCAGAAAAATCTTCAAAAATGTCACATAAATCACGACTTTTATTTTTAAATACAACATCGAATTCAAGGTGATATTCTCTCTTCGGGTCTGTAACAATACCGCATGAGAGAAAAGCACCTCTCAGAAATGCACCGAAGCAACATTCATTTTCAATGTTACTTGTTAGTATTCTGTATGTCGTTTCTTTTCCTGAATATCCAAGCTCGTTGAGAATTGCAATGCGATCTTCGTTGTCGCATACTTCTATTGTAATTTTTCCTGATTTTGACACAGTCATTTCAGGTGTTGACTGAATAAGATATTCAACAGCTTTTTTATATCTGTTAGAAACAAATTCATAGTCAGTCATAATTGACATTTCGTTCTTATCAAAATATCTTCCAAAATAAAGCAGACCGTATGCTTCTGCACGAAGACAACAGTCTGATTCGCATTCAATTGCGCATAATTCTTTTTTTACATCTGATGAAAATGACATATTACGGTATAATTTTAACTTCAGTTTCAAGCATGACGCCTGTATTTTCTTTAACTGTATTCTTTATGTGGTTTATAAGAGCAAGTATGTCGTTTGCCGTTCCATTCTTGTTGATGACAAAACCTGCGTGTTTCTCGCTGACTTGTGCACCACCGATGCTGTACCCCTTAAGTCCGCATTGTTCGATTAGTGCACCTGCAAAATATCCCTCAGGACGTTTGAATGTGCTTCCTGCACTGGGAAATTCAAGAGGCTGTTTCTCTTTGCGTCTTCCCATTAGATCATCCATTTTTGCCCTTATAGCCTCTTTACAGCCGTATTTTAACTCAAAAACAGCTTCAGTGATGACATATTGGGGATTGTTAGCATAAAATGACGTTCTGTAGCCTAATTCTAACTTATCAGCAGTAAATATTTCAATTGAAAGTTCAGGTGAAATATGTGTTACGCTTGTCAGGACATCCTTCATTTCTCCTGAATATGCACCTGCGTTCATATAAACTGCACCACCTACAGTTCCGGGAATTCCGTAAGCAAATTCTAATCCTGTAAGTCCGTTCTCGTAAGCAGCTGTGCATAGTCTTGACAGTGATACTCCGGCAGCACATTTTATTGTTGTTCCATTAATCTGAATATCCGAAACAAGAGATGTCATTTTTATAACGACACCCCGTATGCCTTCATCTCTGACAAGAATATTACTGCCGTTTCCCAAAACAGTGCATGAAATATTCTCTTCTTTTGCTTTTTTTAAAAGATTTATAATTGCATCAGTTGTTGTTGGAAATGCGATAACATCAGCATTTCCGCCGACTTTGAAAGTTGTTTGCCGACTCATGGGGGAGTCGAGCAGTACACGGCAGTTTTCTGAACTGATACTATTTGCAAAGGAAGAATAATCTGTCATAAAAATCTCGTCACCTTACTCTGTGAGCAGTGCTGCGCCGATGATGCCTGCATCATTGCCCAATTCAGCAGCACAAATTTTTGTCTGTTTTGAAGCATGAATTGAATAGATTTGATTAGCTACAAGTTTTCTTACAGGTCCGAGAAGATTCTCTTTCTCGTTTCCTATGCCGCCGCCGACGCAAAGAACATCGGGCTGGAATGTGTTTATGATATTACACATTCCGCAGGCAAGATATCCCATATATTTTTTTACAACTGCAGTAGCAGTTTCATCTCCGGCTCTCATAGCGTCAAAAGCTGTTCTGCCGTTAACAGTTTTTATATTTCTATCTTCGACGAAATCCCACATTTTTGAATAAGGATCTTTTATCATTGCATCTTTAGTCTGTTTAATAAGAGCAGTTGCAGATGAATAACGTTCCCAACAGCCGTTTCTGCCGCAGTTGCAGGGTTCACCATCATATACAATAACAGTGTGCCCCATTTCACCTGCTGCATAGTTAACACCGGTAACAAGCTTTCCGTTAACGACAATGCCGCTTCCCACACCTGTGCCGAGAGTGATTGCTACAAAGTTTTTTACACCTTTGCCTGCACCTGCAACAGCCTCACCCAAAGCAGCGCAGTTTGCATCATTATCAAAATAAACATTCTGACAACCTGTGCGTTCCTTAAGCATATCATATGCAGGAACATTATCAAAAGCAAGGTTGTTTGCAAATTCGATAAGTCCCTTTTCCTTGTTAACGGAACCGGGCGTGCCTACACCGATAGATGTAATATCTGCCATCGTTATACCTGCGTTTGCAATAGCATTTCTGATGGTTTTTGCTATATCATCAAAAATTTCTTCAGCAGGTCTGGGAGCATTTGTTTTCTCTGTTGCTCTGGCTATTATTTTGTTGTTTTCGTCTACTACAGCGGAAACAATATTAGTTCCGCCAAGATCTACACCGATTCTGTACATATTTATGTCCTCCGTTTGTATAAATTACATTTTTAAATAAATTCTTCGTCGTGGTTGTTATCCCAAACTTCAATTTCTTGCTTTATTGGTTCAAAACCATCCATTCCCAATCCTGCCATAAGTTCTTGAGCTGCATTGTATCCCATTTTTTTCTGTCTGTTGCTAATGGCTGCAGTTTCAATAATAATAGAAAGATTACGACCGGGCGTAACGGGAACAACCGTTGCCGGAACAAGAATTCCCATAATATTAATATAGTTTTCTTCAAGTCCCATTCTGTCATAAACCTTACTTGAATCCCAAGGCTCAAGACGGATAACCATGTCTATTTTTTCAGAAAGTTTAACAGCTCCGAGACCGAAAATTTGTCTTGCATTAATAATGCCTACTCCACGAACTTCAATATAGTGTCTTATATTATCCGGAGCCTGACCAACCACAGTTTTTCCTGAAACTTTTCTGATTTCCACAGCATCATCTGCAATAAGTCGGTGTCCTCGTTTTATAAGTTCAACCGCAGCTTCACTTTTACCAACACCGCTGTCACCTACGATAAGACATCCTTCACCGGAAACTTCAACGAGAACGCCGTGTCTTGTAATTCTTTCTGCAAGTTCAACACCTAAATAAGAGATAAGCATTGACATATTTGCTGAAGTATCATCAGCAGTGCCGAGAATAGGCACACTGTACTTTTCAGCATATTCTAAAAGACCTTCGACGGGTGCTAATTTTCTGCAAATAACAATTGCTGCCGGATGAGTGGATAAGTATTTATTGAGACTTTTTTGACGTTCTGCTACCGAAAGTCCGTTAAGATACCCGATTTCCGTCATTCCCAGAACCTGTATTCGTTCCGGATCAAAATAATCCTCATATCCGGCAAGTATCAGCCCTGGACGCATAATATCTTTGGATGAAATGTATATGTCTGAGGTTGACTTTGGTGTATAAAGTACATCATAACCAAGATCGTGAATGATTTTTTCTAAAGAAACAGTATATTTAGTAGCCATAATAAAGCTCCTCAATTTTACTTACTTTATATATTATACATTAATAATTGAATTTTTCAATACATATTTAAAAAAATAACTTTAATTTAACTGAAGGTTTAATGTAAATTTGCTGCTTCAAAGTAAGAGTTGCCGTCTATTAGGCTGTTAAATGTTAATAAAAAAAATTTAATTTAAAACTCAATTAAAAAACAAAAAAAACTTGACTTTTGCTTTGATTGTCTATATAATGTCTATGGACGTTTCGGGGTGTGGCGCAGTTGGGAGCGCGCGACATTTGGGATGTTGAGGCCGCAGGTTCGAACCCTGTCACTCCGACCAAAATAGTGTTCGTGAATTTTGCGAACGCTATTTTTTTGTTGCGAACTACAGTATATGAAATAAATCTGAATGCTTTGTGGGCTGTACGGATTATTTTTTTGTTTGTAGACTTGTATTGTCATAAATAGGAGCTAAAAACAGTATTTTTTATATTCATATTTTTAAATTATGTGATTTAAATAATCATAAAAAACGATGAAAAGGAAATACTCATTTTATAATCAAAGAAAGGGTGCACTCTAATATGATAGAACAAGATACCATAAAGCTTCTTCGTGAATGTGATGCGGGCATAAAAATGGGCATTAGCTCAATCAACGAAGTTTTGGATAATGTAAGCTCTGATACTTTAAAAAAATATTTATCAGAGTGCAGGATCGAGCACGATAAATTAAATACTGAAATACAAAAGCTTTTAGATCAATACAATGATGATGGCAAAGCACCAAATCCTATTGCAAAAGGAATGTCTTGGATGAAAACAAATATTAAGCTTGGCATAGAAGAATCAGATCAGACAATTGCTGATTTGATCATCGATGGCTGTAATATGGGTGTAAAATCATTGAACCGATATTTAAATCAATATAAAGCTGCTGATGAGGTTTCTAAGGATATAACAAAACGATTAATCAATCTTGAAGAAAAATTAGCAATCGATATACGAGAATTTCTTTAAGTAGAATTTTTTTATTTTATTAAAAAAATAAGATATGTGGGGCTGTATCAAAAAGTCCCTGAAAAATAAGATAGAGCCAAGTGCAGAAAAGACTGTACTTGGCTCTAAATGTTTGGTATGATTTTAGCTCAAAAACTGTTGTGTTTTTGCACTTTTTATGCTATGGTTGAGGCACAATAGGGACAAAAATTTGTCTATCAAACTATATCTATACAAATTTTGTATAACATTATATAATTGTTAATAAGGAAAACGTTTTTGTTCAAGATTTTCTTATTTTTCTCATTTACAATAGATGATGTAAAGAGTACTTTTTATAATAAATTTAAGGAGAAAACTATGGAAAATACTGAACTTATTAGTAAAGCTATTCACTATGCAAAGAAAAACTTTAATAATAATGATATGTCCGTAGAAAATGTGGCTGATTATGCGGGATTTTCTATTGATTATTTTAATCGAATCTTCCTTGCTCATACAGGATTTACCGTTATGTCGTATGTAAATTATATGAGAATTAAAAAGGCTGTTGAGCTTTTACGAAATACCGATAAAACTGTACTCGATGTTGCATTAGAAATCGGTTATGATTCTCATGAAGGCTTTATAAAAGCATTTAAGAAATTTTATAATGTTACGCCAAGTGAATATAGGAAACAAAATAAAAACAAGGTTCTTTCTTGGAATGAGTTGACGGATTCTTCTTGTGTGAATAGATTTCTTCACGAAAACACCGATTTCAAACAAATTGATTCTGATTTAATTATTGATTATCTGTTAGAACAAGATAGCAAGCGTTACGGATATTTTTGCACAACCATTAAAAGTATGGGACTT
>CAYVTA010000102.1:0-7136 GCA_964454355.1 uncultured Eubacteriales bacterium
TACCGGGCATAGAAGCTCTTGCACCGCTACGAACAGATACGAGAAGGGGATTTTCCTTATCGCCGAACTTCTTTCCGCAGATTTCTTCCATCTTTGTGATGAATTCCATAATCTGTGCCTGGATTTCATCGTTGATTTTACGACCGTCCTCATAGTACTGAGTACAAGCTTCTGTTGTGATTGTGAAGCCCTGGGGAACGGGAAGACCGATATTGGTCATTTCTGCAAGGTTTGCACCCTTACCGCCGAGAAGCTCACGCATATTTGCGTTACCCTCGGAGAATAAGTAAACATACTTTTTGCTCATTTTGGTTTTCCTCCAAATATAGATTCTTTTCGTTTTGCGGAATTTTCCGCAAAAGGTATAGTTAACCGCAAATTATTATAACAGACAGTTCTGAAAAAATCTATAGGTTTTACAAAAAAAATTGACAATTTTAATTTTCAATAGGAAAAAATATCAGTAAAAAACCATTTGTTTTCATATAAATCGACGATTGACGAAAAATTTTGTAGTAAAAACGTGTCAAAACATCATAAGAACCGTTGATATGAAAGCCAATCCTACGGAAATAAGCGTTTTTATGGTAGGCTTTTCTTTTCGTATAAAACCAATCAGTGTAGAAAATACCATAACGCCGCCGGTTACAATGGGAAATTGCACTGAAGCCGGAAGAGAAGCGAGTGCTATCAGAGAAAGCAGATTTCCGATTCCGTTGCTTGCTGCATAACCGGAAACACTTCCAAGTGCTTTGAGAGAAATAATGGGAAATTTTTTGTTTTTGACAAGCTGATATGTAAGGCAGATGATAAATACCGAGAGGTTCACGGTTGCCATGAAACTGTAGCTGTCAACGGACAATTCAGTGTTCGACTGATGAATTTTTGAAAGAATACCTACCATTCCGTTAAGAACAAATACGGCTAAATAATATTTTGTGTTATTGCCTTTACTTTCACTTTTTTCAAAAGTGAGGGCTGTTGCCACGGTTATCAGTGCAATGCAGATTCCTTTAGGTAAGGTAAATTCCTCATTGCAGAATATAAGTCCGTAGGCAGAGGGCAGAAGAAGGCTTCCCAGCATCGTAAAAATAGAGTAGACTGACAAGTTTGCTGTTGCAAAGGCTTTTAGCCCTGCATATGAGAATAATATCAGAACGACAGCGTATATAACACTTATAAGAAGTGAAAACCATGTGATACTGAAACTGAATTTACCCAAAATCAGCATGATAAGAAAGCTTATTCCGTTTGTATACAACGAAAATGTCATGGTTGAGTTTATTCCGTCACCGTTGAGACGACGAAATTGCTGGTTAAACAGAAATTGAAGGGCAAACAGAAATGCCGCCGTAATAAGTAAGCCGTACATATATATTCCTCTCCTAAAAAAGCTACCTTCAAAAAGGCAGCTTTTTAAAAAGTCAGTTACAGAGAATGTCTGTTTCGATATATCTTACACCCATGTCGTAAAGCATTTTTGCCTCTTCCACTGTATTGACAGTCCAGAAAGATACGCCGATACCTATATCAACTGCAAGCTGAATGGATGCTTCGTTGTTTTCTTCAAAATTTGCAGAAAGCCATACATTATCACCGACAGCCTTTGCTTCTGCGATGTTTTCTTCTGTGATTTCGCCGACAAGATACCAAAGCTCGATGCTTGCGTTAAGCTCGTGAACGGCTTTAAGCTGCTCAAGGTCAAATGAAATGATAATTGCCTGTTCGGTAAGACCTTTTTCTTCAACAGCGTCAACTACGGTGTAAAGCTTATCGTAATTCTCTGTTTTAATTTCAATCTGAGGTCTTGTCTGAGTTCCTACGAAAACATCAAGATATTCCTCAAGAGTTGGTATTGTAATATCCTGATACTCCCAGAAATTTGCACCACTCATATAGTTGAATGTGCGAAGCTCTTCAAGTGTGAAATCACTGATGTTGCCTACTCGCATAAAACGGCCTGCATCATCATTATGGCAAAGAACCCAGTAGCCGTCGCTTGAAAGTTGAATGTCGCATTCAGCTGAATAGTAGCCAAGCTCAACAGCTTTTTTGTAAGCGGGAACGCTGTTTTCGGGGGCAACAGCCGTTACGCCTCTGTGAGCCGTGAGATAAACGGGATCTTCATCGCTGCCGATATTGTTTTCAGAAAGAGAAATAACTTCCTCAGGCTGATTGAATAACTTAACAATTGAAAGTATAGGTGTGTTAAGCATGAGTGGAATGAGAACCATTGCTACGATTTTGTTGATAAAAGAGATCATTTGAAGTACAACCTTTCATGATTTAATTTTTTTTATTATACAACCAAAATTACAGTTCGTCAATAATACAAAATAAAAATATTGACATAAATGTTTAAAAATGATATCCTTAAAATTAGTGAATAAAATCAGTGGGGTGTTTATATGAAAAACTATAACCATGCGGTTCTTGTTATGGACAGATTGGATTTTCCGGAAGATGCAAAAGCGGCAATTATAGCAGCAGAAGAAAAAATCCTTTCAAGTGAAAAAGCCAATAAAATCTATGAATCAATGTATAGAGCATATTGGCTGAAAAAAAAGAATTTTGATACATTCAGAGATAAAACGGATGCATTGAGTGAGGAAACAGGTGTACATAAATATACATTACATCTTGTTCTTCTTCTAAATTGTACCAAGCCCTTGCTTGCTGCCTATAAAAAACAGGGTATCAGTGAAGATATCTATTGGAATACGGTGCGTGATCTGTATTCAAAGGCAATGGAATGTAAGGAAAATTATAATATTTGGGGTACATTCGTAGAAGGCTGGTTTATCGGTTTTTACAAGCTTGAACGTTTCGGTATAGGCAGATTTCAGTATGAATATACTGAGTTTGGTGAAAATTATTACAATGAATTCGGCGTTGAACTTCACGAAGACGATTTTGTTGTTGGAATGCATATTCCTTCTCACCAAGGACCTATTACATATGATGCAAGAGTTGATTCTTATGCAAGAGCTTTTGAGTTTTTCAAGGATAAATTTCCCGGCGGAAAGCTGATTGTTGAGTGTAACTCATGGCTTCTTTATCCTGATAATCTCAATATTTTTAATGAAAAGTCAAATGTAAGTGATTTTCTGCTTGACTGGGAACCTCTCGATATCAGAAGAACTTATGATTTCGGTGATGCATGGCGTGTTTTCGGCGTTGAACAGTCAAAAAAGCCTTTGAATGAGCTTAAGGGTACAACAGGTATGCAGAGATCATACATGAATTGGTTTGCACAAAACAAAAAGGCAGGTACAGCTTATTGTCTGTTGATTTTTGATCCGGAAAAAAATGAAGTCGTTACACGCTGCAGTAGGGACGAATACAAAGAGCGTTACGGATATTAATTTACAGTTGGAGGTATTGTTGTGAAAAAGAATATTGAACTTGATACAGATAAAAAAGTATTTCCGTTGATTCTTATGGGGATCGGCATTGCAATAATGCTTGCCGTATGGATCGCAAGACTTAATTTTGTTTGTATTGTTGCTGTTGTGTATTGCTGTGTGATGGCAGCATTGATAGTTTTGAGTCTGATAATCAAAAACAAAGTTTATGCACCGATGGTTTTAGGCTATGCGGCGGCAAGCTTGGGTATTGTTGTTTATTATGTTATCTGGGGTGCAGATGCAGGCTTCGGTGCTTTTACATCAGGTCTTGCAGGCTTTTCCTCAATAGATCATCCTTGGCTTACGGGTGAAGGTAATTTGTTTACAAGACTTTTGGGAAACCTTCTTCTTGTTTTACCTTCTGCTGCTTCTCTTTGGGGACTTTTCTTCATTGCAAAGAGCAATATTAAAAAGACCGGCACAAAAAAGGCTCTTTCCGGAGTTTGCGGTGTTCTTCTTATTGCAACAACCGTAATTTATGTTCTTACAATGAATCTCCGTTCAGAACCCAATACAAAAAGGCTTTGGGAAGGTCATGACGATTATTTGGGCAGTGTTGATGATGCCGACAGTGACAGCCCTAATGTTCTTGTTATTATGATGGATGACTTGGGCTACGGCGATGTTTCCTTGAACGGTGCTATTTACGATACTCCCAATATTGATTCCATTGGTGAAAACGGTCTTAATTTTGAAAATTTCTATTCTTCATATTCTGTTTGCTCACCTGCACGTTTTGCTGCTCTTACAGGCAGATATCCTTACAGAGGATATGCAGATAATGTTATTTATCCCACTGTTGATACAATTTCACCTTTTGCAGCAACGAGAATATTTAACTCCGTTGAAATGGGAGCTAATGTTGACGGTATGATGGGTGATGAAATTACAATTGCTGAGGTATTCCAGTCGGCAGGTTATGTAACAGGTGCATTCGGCAAATGGCATCTTGGTGACTATGGTGAGTACCTTCCCACAAATCAAGGCTTTGACTATTTCTACGGCAGCCATCATGTTAATGATATGACACCTTTCTATCATGTTACTGAAGAAAGCGGAGAATGGACGATTGTTCACGGAACTGACGAGCTTAAGGACCAGTCTCAGGCATCAGAGTGGATACATGAGGAAATTACATCGTGGATCACCGAGCAGGTTCAATCCGGTGAAACATTCTTTGCTTATTATGCATCACCCTGGCCTCATGCTCCCGTTTATGCAGGTGACGATTTTGACGGCACAAGCGGTATGGGTACATATGTTGACTGTGTTCAGGAGTTCGATTATTATTTGGGTGAACTGTTTGATACTCTTGACAAGCTTGGTGTTCTTGAAAATACAATCATAGTATTTACAAGTGATAACGGTCCGGCTCTTGAAGGCTCAACAGATAATCTCAGAGGCGGCAAGTATCTTGCATATGAAGGCGGACAGAAGGTTCCCTTTATGATTCGTTGGGACAATGCTGATGGTGCATTGGGTGAAACCGGTACAACAAGAAGTCAGTCTGCAACACTTGTTGATTTGTTCCCAACACTTATTGACCTTTGCGGTATTACTGTGGACGGTGAGGAGAATACTCTTCCTGCAGACAGAGAAATTGACGGTATAACAATGACGTCACTTCTTAAAAATGACAGCGTTATTCATACCGAAGAATATCCTATACTCCATATGAAGCGAGAAGATATCAAGGCTATTCAATATACGGTTGAAACAGATGATGTTCTTGATTATTATTCTGATTATGATTACGCTGTTCTTAAAGATAACGATTATGTAACATTTAAGTACTTTGACAGGATTCAAAACGATAATTCTGCATTCTTTGATAAATACCGTAAGAACTGGCTGCACATTCTTTCCGATGATGTGGGTGAAAACTATAACCGCACAACTGTTTATCCTGAAATTGCTGAGTACTCTCTTAACCTTCTTAACAGCGTGCAGAACGACTTTAAGGAGAACAGAAGAGGAATAATTGAAGAATAAACAATAAGTCAGCAATTTTTTAACAGGTGCTCTTGCGAGCATAAAGTAATTCACTGATAAATTATCTTTGTAAGCTTTAAATAAAAGATGACCGTTCGGAGTAATTTCAAACGGTCACTTTTTACCGTTATGTGAAAATGAAAAGAGGATAAAATATGCCGCCTGTATCTATGATGATAAAACCTGCTTCTTCCTTGTGCAATCTTTCCTGTGAATACTGTTTTTACAGGGATGTTACAGAACATCGTGAACATTTGGGATTCGGTGTTATGGATAGGGATACGGCACGTATACTTATTGAAAAAGCTTTGAATTTTGCAGCAGGAGAAACTGTAGCATTTGCATTCCAAGGCGGAGAGCCCACTCTTGCAGGACTGGATTATTTCAGATTTTTTGTCAATACAGCTAAGGAGCTTAACTGCAAAAACAGCCGTATTTTTTACAGTATTCAGACAAACGGCACGACCATCGACGGTGAATGGGCTATCTTTTTTGCAGAGAATAATTTTCTCGTTGGTTTAAGTCTTGACGGTGACTATGACGGAAATAAATTCCGCAAAAAGCCAAGCGGAGAAAACTCTTTTTATAAAATCACCTCTGCGGCGAAAATCTTGGAAAAATACAATGTTGATTTTAATATTTTGACTGTTCTTACAGGTTATTGTGCTGAAAACGGAGAGCGAATTTATAAATATTTCCGTTCAAAGGGGTTCAGATATCTTCAGTTTATTCCTTGTCTGAGACCGTTTGATTCCGATGAAAAAAGCGAGCTGTATATGACGAGCGAACAATATGCTGATTTTCTTATAAAGGTCTTCAATCTTTATGTAAAAGATTATGTGCGTCATAATTATATAAGTATACGTCAGTTTGACAACTGGGTACGTTCTTATCTTCGTCAGCCTACGGAGCAGTGCGGTATAATGGGGCATTGCACTCATCAATTTGTGGCGGAAGCAAACGGAAATATTTATCCATGTGATTTTTACTGCACAGACAAATATTTGCTGGGGAATATCCGAGACGGTGATTTGGCTGAAATGGTGAACGGTAAAATCGCAAGAGATTTTATAAAAGAAAGCCTTGTTGTACCCGATAGATGCAGAAACTGCAACGTTTATCCCATATGCAGAGCCGGCGGTTGTAAGAGAACACAGCAAAGCGAAGATTATTGCATTGCATATAAGCGATTTTTTAATGCTTGTCTGCCGCTATTTCGTGTTTTTATTAATGAAAAAAGTAATAGGTAAAAAAGTTCAAAAAAAGTTTCGAAAATAGTCATAATTTTGTGTCATATTTCATTGCGTTTGCTATTGAAACATACAATGTAAATATGTTAGAATATGCGTATCTTTAAAAAGAGGGTGTGTAGATGAAAAACGCAAGGAACTTGATTGTGGCGTTGACTTCCACCGTGGTCTGTTTACTGTGCATATTTTGTTTGTCGGTAAGTACATTTGCCGTCGATTCTGCACAGACTGTGCCTGCTGAAGCTGAAAGTGAACTTACTGAGGCAGAAAGTGAGCCTGCGGATAAAGAAGAAAAATCCATATTTGTGATTAATGAATCTGAAAAAGTGAAGTATACAGTCAATTCGACAGAGTATGAACTGTATAAGGCCGAAGTCAGCATCGATATAGATAATAACGAAAAAACTAATGCCTCTGATGCTCGAGAGATACTCAGAATATCTGCAAAACTGGCAATCTATAACGGTGCGATAAATGAAATAGATAT
>CAYVTA010000103.1:0-7106 GCA_964454355.1 uncultured Eubacteriales bacterium
GGCTCCTCGGTAGTGGGTTCTTCGATAACATAATTATAATGAATCGTTGCTTATGTCAAACAATCATTGCCATCATTTTTAACTATGTTTGCCCAATCAGTTTCACTTCCGCTGTAATATACATCTGCAAGGCTTGTGCAATCATAGAACGCACCCTCGCCGATTGATGTGACAGGATAGCCTTCGATTGTGTCGGGAATGACTACATCACCGCTGATTGACTGGTCACAACCTGTAATTGTTACTTCGCCGTCTGTGATTGAATAAGTTAAATAACTCAACACATCATCCTCTGCGATTACGGTTACGGGTGCGATTGTCAGCACCATTGCGATTGCAAGAAGAATACTTATAAATTTTTTTGACATTGTTTTTCTTCCTCAATCTTTGGTTAAGATAACAAATAAATTAATTTGTAAAAATTATAGGATATACAGCCATTAAAGTCAAGTGATGCGAGAGAACTTGCTTTTGCTGAAATAATATTTTTAACTTCAAACCAATAAAATTTGCAAAATTTGCAAAAAACGGCCGAGTGTCATTATAAACACTCGGCAAAATTATGGCATTAATTTTTTATCTTGTTGTTCCGTTTACTGTTTCAACAAGTGTATAATAGAAATCCTCAAAACTTGTTACATAATCTATTGTACCGCAGAAGTCAAAGTGGTCAAAGCCTACCATAGGATTCATGTAGTACCATTTGCCTGTTTCAATTTCTTCTCCTGCTGCGATTGCTTCTTCATAATTTTTAGCAGTTGTAGCGTCAGTTGAGGGATAAAGTGCACTTGCAAGGGGAACGATACCGTCATTGATTGTCCAGTTTTCATCCATGTAAACACCGTCAATTGTGTCCCCCTCAAGAGTTCCGATGTAAATAGAGGTAGGAATAAACAGTGCAAAGTTGGATATTATGGGAATCTGTGTGCCGAATATTGATTCCTTTGAGGAAATGCATGAATATGAATAATAATATACACTGTCAACAGTTTTGATCTTTGCGTTAAGCTCTGCTGCGCCACGAAGAGTCATATCGTATCCGCAGTTATCTTTTGCTGCAACGAAATTGTTGACTTTTGACATACTGAAGCTTGTTCTTTTTTCGCCCTGCTTGGGAGTGATGCCAAAGTGACCGATCTGAAGATCCCACATCATAAATTCACTTCCGAATACAGCACCAACAAGGTTAAGACCTGCACCTATGAGTGGCAGAATACCGGAATCATGGATGAGGTTTGCAACCGGAGAACCGTTATGAACGCCGGAGAATGTAACAACTGCATTAACTGCATTTGCGTGTCCACCTGTAAAAAGAGGGGATGTGTCTTCGCCTGTTGCGGCAATTTCATCTGCGTCACCGTAAGCAAGAAGAGAGGTGAAGAGTCTTACTGTAGGTCCGCCGAAGCTGTGACCTACAAGATTGATAGCATTTTCAAGATCCCATGCTTCGCCCATAAGAATGTTGTCTGTATAATCGTAACCGTAACGGTCGTGATTATGAGCTGTTGAATGAGCTGCACCGTAGTCAACAACAGTACCGGTAAGCTGAGCGTAAAGCTCACAAGCTCTGTCCCATGCACTGCTTAACGGCCCTACAACAGCCGCATAAGCTTCAATGCCTACCTCGTTATACATCGCAATTACATCTCCCTCGGAAGATGCCCAACCACCCCAATAAGCTTCTCCGTCATAGTCGGCCCAACCGCCCATGCCGTGAACAAACACCCAGGGGTATTCGTTTGTTAAGTCATAAGTTTCTCCGTCAAATTCAACTGTATTTTCGACTGCTGCCGTATCATCCGCAAAGACAACTATTCCGAGCATTGAAAAAACAAGAACTGTACTCAAAAGTATACTGATAAATTTTCTCATTAGAAAACCTCCTTATTTTATCATATTTTATCATATACTTTGAGTATGTATGTTGTAGTTTTATGAATATTTTATGAATATTTTATGGATAATTAACAATGTGCAGGACAAAAAAATCCCGAAGAATCAAATCTTCGGGAAAATGTGTCTGTATTAAAGAAGTGTTGCTCTGAGAATGTCGGGTGATTCGGGGTGGATATATGCAGGAGCGATATCAAAAATCGTTTTACAGCCTGACAGTCCCTCTTTGTTGAGTCTGTAAGCTGCTCTTGCATATGCAGTAAGCACGCCGGCAGTAAATTCAGGGTTGGATTCCAGCTTCAGGCTGTACTCGATAATGTGATTTGTGCTGTTGTCAAGTCCTGTTGTGCCGCTTCTGAATACCATTCCTCCGTGGGGAATGCCTTTGTGATCCCTGTCAAGCTCTTCCTGAGTGATGAAGTGAACAGTTGTATCATAATCTGCAAAGTAGTTAGGCATTGTAACAATAGCCTCTTCGATTGCCTTAAGATCTGCACCCTCTTGAGCAACGACGAAGCACTCTCTTGTGTGCTTCTCTCTTGTTGTAAGCTGAGGATTTTCTCCCTTTCTTACTTTTTCAAGAGCGGAATCAACGGGAATAGTGTATTGCCTTGCATCAAGTACGCCGTCAATTCTTCTGATTGCATCAGAATGTCCTTGACTTACACCCTTGCCCCAGAATGTGTAGTCATTGCCGTTGGGTAGAACAGATTGTCCCATGAGACGGTTAAGAGAGAACAGTCCGGGATCCCAGCCTACTGAAATAACACCGATTTTTCCGCTTGCCTTACATACTTCATTAACATTTGCGAAGTGCTGAGGAATTTTAGCATGAGTATCAAAGCTGTCAACAACATTGAAATATTTTGCAAGTGCCGGTGTCTGTTTGGGAAGGTCATTTGCACTGCCTCCGCATATTATGAGAACATCTATCTTATCTGCCATCTCGATGGCTTTATCCATTGAATAAGTGGGTATGCCTGTCATTGTTTTAACAGAAGAAGGGTCTCTTCTTGTAAAAAGAGCAACAAGCTCCATGTCCTGTGCGTGAGTTACTGCACTTTCAACACCTCTGCCGAGGTTTCCGTATCCTGCAATAGCTACTCTTATCATTGTGCATCATCCTTTCCATTCGGTAACAATGTACCTTAAAAATTATAGTACAACAAAAATTCAATTGCAATAGAAAAATGCCGAAAAACCGCCTTATTTTTCCTCTTCTCTGAATTGCAATTTGTATAAATTCGCATACATTCCCTCAAGGGCGAGAAGTTCTTCATGATTTCCTTGCTCTACAATTTTACCTTCGGACACAACTGCAATTTCGTCAGCATTTTTTATTGTTGAAAGACGGTGAGCCACAACAAGCGTTGTTCTGCCTTTGCAGAGCTCGTCAAGAGCCTGTTGAATGAGTATTTCAGTTGTATTGTCAAGTGCAGATGTCGCTTCATCAAGAATCAGTATTGCCGGATTCTTAAGGAAGACTCTTGCAATGCTTAATCGCTGTTTCTGTCCGCCGGAGAGCTTTACTCCTCGTTCTCCTATTACAGTATCATATCCTTCGGGAAGTGAAAGTATATAGTTGTGAATATTTGCTCTCTTTGCCGCTTCAAAAATTTCTTCATCGGAAGCGTCAAGTCTGCCGTAAAGAATATTCTCTTTAATGCTGGAGTTAAAGAGATAAACATCTTGCTGAACAATACCGATATTACGTCTTAACGATGTCATGGTTATGTCATGTATCTCTTTGCCGTCTATAAAAATTTCGCCGTCTTCAATATCATAAAATCGGGGGATAAGATGGCAGATTGTAGTTTTGCCGCCGCCGCTGGGACCCACAAGAGCATATTTCTTGCCCTTTTCAATGTCAAGGCTTACGTTTTTGAGCACATTTTTTTCTTTGCCGTAGCCGTAAGATACATTTTTTATTTCAATATGACCTTCTGCTCTGTCAATATCAACTGCTGTATCTTTATCCTTTTCAGGTTCTGCATCCATTATCTGCAGAAAACGCTCAAATCCTGTCGCACCGTCCTGATATTGCTCCATAAACCCGATAAGTGTTTTTACCGGAGTGGTAAACATACTTATAGATACGATAAATGCAGAGTAATCACCGAATGTGAGCTGTCCGTCGTAAAGAAAAAGACCGCCGGCAATAAGAACAACAACATTGAATACGTCGGTCACAAAATTGTTTGAGGAATGGAACTGTCCCATGGCTTTGTATGCGGAACGTCTGGCTTCAATAAATTCGCTGTTGCCAACTTCAAATTTTTCTGTTTCTTTATCGGAATTTGTATATGCTTTTGTGACACGAATGCCTGAGATACTGCTTTCAAGAGCGGCATTTATCGCCGCAAGTGCTTCACGGCACTTTGTAAATGCTGTCTTCATCTTTTTGCGAAGCAGCTTTGTTATAAGAAGCAGGAACGGCACGCAACAGAAGATAACAAGAGTAAGCTTGATGTTTATTGTCGCAAGATAAATAAAAGATACCACCATGGTTATGGAACAAATTATAAGATCTTCCGGGCCGTGATGTGCAAGCTCGCTGACATTCATAAGATCATTTGTCATGCGTGCCATGATTTTACCGGTTTCATTATTATCGTAGAAGCTGTATGGCAATGTTTGCAGTTTTGTAAACATATCACGACGCATTCTTGCTTGCATATGTACGCCCATCATATGCCCCTGATACTGAACAAAATAGTTAAGACACATTTTAAGAAAATACAGCAATAACAGCGTTACTCCATATATTACGATAAGCGTGTATTCCTTGTTCGGGATAAGCTCATTGAGCATTTTCCTGAGAATTATGGGATAGAAAATACCGATTATTGACATTGTGAACGATGCACTCATGTCGAGAGTAAAAATGAGCTTGTGTGGCTTATAATATTCAAGAAATCGTTTTAGCATTATCCTCACTCCTAATAGTTTCTTTATTATAACTAAATTAAACAAGAAAATCAAGAAATAGGAGAAAAGTAATAGATTCAGAGCAGAAATCCGCATAGTTTATTCAATTTTTTTGTGTTTTTTGAAATTATTGCAAAAAAAATTACAGGTATACGAAGATACCTGTAATAAAAATAGATAATTATTAGCCTGTTACATCTTCAAGAAGACCGAAGAGACCCTTAATAAAATCGATGAGAGCCTGAATGTAAGCAAGAATTTCGTCTAAAATTGCCATAATGTACAATCCTTTCATTAATAAAATAATAAGAAATTTCTTATCTTGAATACATTAAAACACAAAAATGTTGTGTCCGTGTGTTATAAAATTAAACTTATCATTAACATTTTGTTCATATTTTTACAAAAATTTAACAATTCATAAAGAAAAAAGGACACCGAAGTGTCCTTTATACATTACTGAATTAGAGAGCAACGTTTTCCTGAAGCTTAGAAGCAAGTTCATCCTGACCAAGCATTATAAGAAGCTGAGCAATGAAATTTACGAGAGCATTGATGTAGCCCTTGATAGCATTGATTGTATTAGTCATGGTACATAATCCTTTCTTAATTGTATTGAGTAGAGAATATCCACTTGTACCTATTAAAACATACAAATGTTATATTCATTTGCTATAAAAATTAACAAAATATAAACTTTATGAAAAATACGGTAACAAAAAAACGGACATCCGAAAATGTCCGTCTTACGCTTATTGCTTAAATTATGCAAGAAGATTTGAAACTGTCTCCCAGAGACCGAGCTTCTCAAGGATGCCCTGAAGAGCAGCGATAACCTTGTTAAGTAATTCCATGATTTTATCCATCATAGTGCAAAACTCCTTTCCTTAGTAAGAATAATTAGACAATTCTGACCATCTGTATTAAATCATAAAAACATTGTAATGTTGTGCCGTTTATATGAACGAAATGTAAACAATTTCAAATTTGTTGATTTGTGGACAAATTTTTGAAAATTATGTAATATTTCAATAGGTTATTGTGCAAAAAAAGCGAGCATTGAAAAATGCCCGCTTGCACCGTTTTGATTAAAAATTAACGGAAAAGACCGGTAACTGCCTCCCAGATTCCCATCTCTTTGAGAAGATTGTTAAATGCCTCGATGATCTTATTGATCAAATTCATGATAAAACTCATTATTTAAACTCCTTTCTTTAGTTAAAATGATTAAAATTTCCTGTCTATCTACATTAATAACATATAAATATTGCAGTGGTATGTTGTTTATGTGAACGAATTGTAAACAACAATGTCAGTTTTTATGCAAGCTTGCTTTGGAATTTTGAAAAATTAATCGTTTTTAAGATAAATTATTGTAATATTATATAAAATATGCTAAAATAATATAGTAAGTCATTATTATACGGGAGTGATAAGAATGAAGAAAGTAATATCAATATTCCTTGTGGTGATTATGCTGATTACGAGCATACAGTTTTCAGTATTTGCACAGGATGAAACGATTGCCGGCACGGAAACGGATGAGGAAATTACATACAGCGGTACAAGTGTCTTGGGTGATGTTGTTGCCGATGCAATCAGCGAGTCTGAATCAGATGACGAAGGCGGCAGCGGCTATTTTATTCAGGATGTGGAGATTGACGGTCTTGAAGCAACGGTTACGCTGTCTGCACCTGACGAATCAACACTTGTTGTTGCTGTTTATGATGAAGATAGCGGCATTATGTCAACTTCGGGAAAAATCGACGTAGATTCAACGACGGAAACTGCGGAAGTTGAGCTTGCAGAGTGTGAAATGCCTGAATATTTCACTGTAAAGGCGTTTTTGCTTAACAGTGAAAATGCACCAGTATGCAAAAACTTCGAAAGTATAGAATACACTCAAGCCTTTCAGGAGTTTCTTGCTAAAACGACAGACGATTTCGAAGAAGAAAAAGTTATCAATCTCGATTACAGCAATGAAACCAACTTTGCTGTCGTTTCGGACGAAGCTCAGGTTATTGAGCAGTCGGAAAGTGAAAATATACTCACGACCAACGACTATGAAAACGGAATTTATGTGTTTGAGAACGCTAATGAGGAAATAACCTCACTGTCAGTCGGCGATGTGCTTTATTTTGTCTACGGAGACGGTTCGGAAGACTATATTCTTACAAAAGTCGGCACAATTGAAAATAATGACGGTACTGTAACAATCACCGCCGCTGAAGAATTTGAAATAAGCGACTTTTTCAGCTACATAAAAATCGATTCAACACAGCAGG
>CAYVTA010000104.1:0-6920 GCA_964454355.1 uncultured Eubacteriales bacterium
GTAACACTGTTTTCAATAATTCCGTTTTCACAGGCATAATCCAACATTACTGCAAGAATATCCTCAAGCGGGGCATTCTCATCAGCTTGAGCATCCTCAAAGGAATCAAGATCCAATACATCAAGCATCAGATTACGGCAATAAACTTTATCCTCCTTTTCAAAAAGGCAGTTTTGCTCGCCGTAAGAAAGTAAGGATTCTATTGCACTGTAAATATTCATAAATATCTCCCCTGTCATTATTCATCTATTATATTATACAATTAAAAAAGATTTCTGCAAGTAGATATTGAAATTTTTTTCTTGATAATGTATAATATTTTCGGTGATAATATTATGGAACAGAGCAAAATTGACAGAATAAACGAGCTTGCAAGAAAAGCGAAGACTCCTGAAGGTCTGACTGCAGAAGAAACCGAAGAACGTGCAGTTCTCAGAGCCGAATATGTTGCATCTTTCAAGGCATCTCTTGTCGCCCAGCTTGAATGTACAACCATCATAAATCCCGACGGTTCGAAGCATAAGGTCAAGAAGAAGACAAGCAAATAAATATTTAACGATTCCCAATGTTTTTTGGGGATTTTTTTATTTTCTTACAGTTTAAATGCACATCTTTCAGGGCATATATTAAATATATTAACAAATACTTAACGAAAGATGTGTATACTATGTCTAAAGTTAAAGAATCCGTAAGACCGTTTTCATTCAGAGATAAAATAGGCTATCTTTTCGGTGATTTCGGTAACGACTTTACCTTTGTCCTTTCAACCACAATAATTATGAAATTTTACACCGATGTTATGGGCGTATCGGCAGGTGTTGTGGGAACAGTAATGATGCTTTCCCGTTTTGTTGATGCATTCACAGATGTAACAATGGGAAGGATATGTGACCGAAGCAAAGGCAACACCCACGGAAAATTCAAGCCATGGCTGCTGAGAATGTGCGGTCCGGTTGCAGTTGCATCTTTTCTTATATATCAAAGCGGACTTGCAAGCTTACCTATGTGGGCAAAAATTGCATATCTTTCAGTCACATATATCCTTTGGGGCTCTGTATTTTACACATCAATCAACATTCCTTACGGCTCAATGGCATCTGCAATTTCTGCTGACCCTGCTGAAAGACAGTCACTTTCCACATTCCGTACAATGGGCGGCGTTCTGGCAGGTGTGATAATCGGCGTCGGACTGCCGCTGTTCGCATACGAAAAGAACGATGCAGGCAAGGAAATTCTTGTAGGAGAAAAGGTTACACTGATTGCAGGAGTATTTTCTGTCCTTGCCGTTATTTGCTATCTGCTTTGCTACTTTCTTGTAACTGAAAGGGTACGCCCCGAAATATCAGAGGACACTTTTAAAAACCATTCAGTTGGAAAAATGTTCACAAATGCCCTAAAAAACAGGGCACTTATATCTATCATTGCTGCTTCAATACTCATGCTTCTTTCTCAGCTTACAATGCAAAACATGGCAGGATATATCTTCCCCGAATATTATAACAGTGCGACAGCACAATCAGCATCAAATATTTTCATGATGGTGGGTATGGTGGCAGCAGCATTTATTGCAAATCCGCTTTCAAAGCGATTCGGAAAAGCTGAAATCAGCGTTATAGCAAACATTTTTGCTGCAATTGTATGCATCGCAATGGCAATCATAAGACCCTCTAATGTATGGATATATATATTACTTCAGACACTTTGTTGGTTTGGTTTGGGTGTTTTTTCAATGGTAAATTGGGCACTTATTACCGATGTTATAGATTATTCGGAAATTAAAAACGGAATCCGTGAAGACGGAGCTGTTTATGCCCTTTATTCCTTTGCAAGAAAACTGGGACAGGCATTTGCATCAGGCATTTCAGGCTGGCTTCTTACTGCCATCGGTTACAGCGAAAATGCAGCATCATCAGGTCAACCTCAAACAAATAATGTTCTGAACGGTATTTATAACATTTCAACACTTGTACCCGCTGCGGGATTTATCCTGCTTGCAGTCGTGCTGTGGTTCTGGTATCCCTTGCATAAAAAACAAGTAGATGAAAATGTAAGAATATTAAAATCAAAACATGACGCCCAATAACAGCACAACAAAGGTGTTGCACAGGTGTTTATCAATATCTGTGCAATTTACCTTAAACAAATAAACTATCGGGTACCTCTAAAAACTAAAGGTGCTCTATTATTAAAAGGAGCGACGATCATGCGACAGACAATCAACATTAACAGAAAATGGGCATTTACAAAAATGGCTGAATCAGCCCCTACGACAATGCCTGAAAAGTGGGATTTTGTAAATCTGCCTCACACGTGGAATGCAATTGACGGTCAGGACGGAGATAACGATTACTACAGGGGTACCTGCTGGTATGCAAAAGAGCTTGATAAAGCTGATCTACCAAAAGCTGACAAGTACTATCTTGAGTTTAACGGTGCAAATTCATCAGCCGAAGTATATATCAACGGCGAAAAAGTTGCATCTCATGACGGTGGCTATTCAACATGGCGTGTCGATATTACAGACAAGCTTAACCCAAAAAACGTCATTGCTGTTGCTGTTGACAACGCACCCAATGACAGAGTTTATCCTCAGATGGCTGATTTTACATTTTACGGAGGTCTGTACCGTGATGTAAACATAATTGCTGTTAGTAATTCTCACTTTGACCTTGATTATTACGGCGGAAAAGGCATTAAAGTTACTCCTGTAATCAAAGGAACCGATGCAATTGCCAATATTGAAGTTTTCATTACAAATAAAAAGGATAACCAACTCATTGAATACACAGTCAGAGCCGCAGACGGAACAGTTGTCAGAGCTGAAAAAACAAGTGATGAAAATGTATCAATCAACATAAGCAATGTACATCTGTGGAACGGAAGAAAAGACCCGTACCTTTATACAGCCGAAGTAAAAATAACCGAAGACGGTACAGTGACAGACAATGTAACCACACGCTTTGGCTGTCGCACATTTGAAATTCATCCGGAAAAAGGCTTTATTCTTAACGGAGAAGAATACCCACTCAGAGGTGTTTCCAGACATCAGGACAGATGGGGTATCGGTAATGCTCTCCTGCCCGAGCATCACGAAGAAGACATTGAACTCATCTGTGAATTGGGTGCAAACACAATTCGTCTCGCCCATTATCAGCACGATCAGTATTTTTACGATTTGTGCGATGAAAAAGGACTTGTAATCTGGGCTGAAATACCTTATATTTCGAAGCATATGCCCACAGGCAGAGAAAACACTGTTTCTCAGATGAAAGAGCTGATAACACAAAATTATAATCACCCCTGTATCGTGGTGTGGGGGCTTTCCAATGAGATATCAATGAGTGGTGCTGACGATGATCTTTGTGAAAATCACAGAATACTCAATGATCTTGCTCATGAGATGGATCCGACCAGACTTACGACAGTTGCAGTCGTTTCCATGTGCTCTATGGATGACCCGTATATTCAAATTCCTGATGTTGTTTCACACAACCACTATTTCGGCTGGTACGGCGGAGACACATCTATGAACGGCCCTTGGTTTGATAAATTCCATGAGAAATTTCCCGACTTACCTGTGGGAATGAGCGAATACGGCTGTGAAGCTCTTGATTGGCACACATCAAATCCCATGCAGGGCGACTATACAGAGGAATATCAGGCATATTACCACGAAGAACTGATAAAACAGCTTTTCACAAGAAAGTACATCTGGGCTACACACGTTTGGAATATGTTTGACTTCGGTGCGGATGCAAGAAATGAAGGCGGCGAAAACGGACAGAATCACAAAGGTCTTGTTA
Organism: uncultured Eubacteriales bacterium; assembly: GCA_964454355.1. Taxonomy (GTDB): domain Bacteria; phylum Bacillota; class Clostridia; order Oscillospirales; family Acutalibacteraceae; genus UBA1081. The sequence continues at coordinate 3,804 of CAYVTA010000104.1, forward strand.
CATTCGACCGCAAATATAAAAAAGATGCCTTCTATGCTTATAAGGCATGGCTTTCCGATGATCCATTCGTACACATCTGCGGCAAGCGTTACACTGACAGAGTCGAAGATATTACAAAGGTAACGGTTTACTCAAATCTTCCTGAGGTTGAGCTTTTTGCAAACGGTGAAAGTCTGGGCAAAAAACAGGCAGAGGATCATTTCTTCTATTTTGAGGTTCCAAACAACTCAGAAACAAAGCTTGTTGCAAAGGCAGGCAAGTGCACCGATGAAAGCATTATCAAGAAGGTGGATGTTTTCAATGAAAAATACCGTCTTAAGGAAAAAGGGGCAGTTTTGAATTGGTTTGACATTACCGAGATTGAGGGATATTATTCTCTTAATGACAAGCTGGGTGATGTAATGAAATCCGATGAAGGCAGGGCACTTTTCGGCTCAATCATGCAGAATCTCCAAGGTGATAAAGCCGGTGCGGACGGCTTTGCAGGTTTTGAAATGAGCGAAGGCATCATGCAGATGATGAATGGCTTTACAGTTCTCAGACTCACTTCCCTTCTGGGCACTGCAGGCATTAAATTCACAAAAGAGCAGTTGCTTGAAATGAACACCATGCTTAATAAAATCAAAAAACAATAAATAACACTGCAAAAAATCACCCGTGGATGAAAGTCCACAGGTGATTTTGTTAAATTGAACTCACAGTTATTCGTAATATCCCATTACTTCAAGAGGATCGCATATCTCACCGTCTACTCTTATTTCCAAATGAAGGTGAGGATACTCAGCATCAGATTCGCCCGCAATATCCGTAATCGTTCCCAATTTATCTCCCTGATCAACAGAAAGACCTCTTTGAAGTCCCTCTTCAACCTCTACGCCGCAATAAGTGGCTATAACTCCGCCGCCGTGATCAACGGTTATGGTTGAACCCATCACGGCATCCGCCTCAATGCTTTTAATAATACCGTCCGCTATTGCTTTCACTCCGTCACCGTAATTGCCGTTAAAATCTACACCGTCGTGTGTACGCCAATCTCCCATAACGGAATTATAAACGGGCACGCCCATGCTGTAGTCATTGCCGATATCAGTTCCAAGGGGCAGAATATATGACACAGGGGCCAAATCTTCTTCTGTCTGCTCGACCGTGGCTGCTGCCACCTGTTTGACCGTAGTAACTTCGGTTGCAGGGACAATAAGAGTTTCACTGTCTCTCGTATCAGGAACATTTTCCAGTTGTGCCTCAACACCTTCGTTTGCAGAAAGAGTAGTTGTTTCAACTTCTTTTGCAAGATCATTGGATGTGACAGCCGCAACTGCCACAATTGCAAAAATCAGCACTATACTGCTTACCGCAATTGAATATTTTTTAATTTTTGCCTGCATTTCAGTTGATTTTTTTTCATTCATTTTATGGTTACATCCCTTCTTGTTTGTGCTGACAATATTTTGCACCAAATAAGAAAGTTTTATACATTTATTGCCGACAAATTGGGGTTTGACAACAAACAATTTCTGTGATATTATAAATTTGGTATACATAAATGAAAGGACGAATGAAATGAAAAAGAGAATTTTAACCGTAATTCTTTGTATTTGTCTTGCATTCGGCGGCACGATATATGCTTTTGCAGAGACCTCTACCATAACTTCTCTTCTGGGAATGCTTACAGGCTCCGAATCAAGCGGTTCGATAAATATAGCAGAGAGCTTTGCAAACATGATTAAGGAAGAATCTAATAAAGAGTCCACAATCGACAAGATGGTAAACAATATAAAAAATACATTCGCTTCTTTGGGCAGTGAAGACACTGAAAATACTGAAAATACAGACGACACTCAAAAGGATGTTTCAGTTGAGATAGACAAAGGTGCAGCAGCAAATGTTGCCGAGCTTTTCAATCTTACCGTTAATGAACTGAAAAAAGGGACTCCCGGTTTCACAAAGAATGTTACAGCAGGTATGTCTCAGAGCATAACCCAGAGTCTTCAGGGTAATGCAGGAGTAATTACAGGTCTTATTGAATCTATCATCGGCACAAAGGATATCTTTGCAGGAGCTTTGGACGGTTACAATTCCGGTTCGGAAACTATAACAACAACTTACACTTCCGGTAACGATATCATCAACAATATGTCTGTCTCAGGCAAGGAATATGTTGCTTGTCTGACTGCTGACGACATCAAAGATTATACTGTACAGATATACAGCAGCGGTGCATACAGAATGCACATCGATCTTATTGATGTTGAAGGCTCTGCGGCTGATTCCGGTCTTTCCCATGTGTTTGACACAAGTGATAAAGCTTATGCTACAATTGAGCTGGGAACAACATCAATCAACATCAATGTATTGCTGAAATATACCGATTGCTATGTTGAATGTTATGTAAACAAAAAGGGAGAAATTATAAGCTATACTACATACATGGGCATTACCTTCCTCTTTGAACAGGAGGACGGCACATACAGCACAGTTATGCCTTACTTTGACGTAGACTTTGAAGAAGAAGAAATTATTTACACTCTCACAACTGAGTACATGGGCTTTACTTATACATCAAGGCCTGTGGGTGATGCAAACGATGACGGAAGCGTTAACTCCACAGATGCAAGAATGGTTCTCAGAGATGCTTCTCAGCTGGAAGCACTGGCAGAAGAGTCTGTCAAATACTGTGACGTAAACGGTGACGGGGTTATTTCCGCCGCAGATGCAAGAAATATTCTCAGAGCCGCAGCAAAGCTGTCTGAACTTCCCACAACGGAAGAATTGTTAGGCATCACTGCTTACGTACCGGACCAGTCCGTTCAAAATCATATAGATGACCTTTTGGTTCTGCTTCTTGCATATCAGGCTGCTGACGAAGAAGAGCAGAAACAGCTTCAGAATGCTTACGACAGTGTTTATTCAGAGGATTCAGCAACAGAAGAAGAAACAACAACAGAAATTAACTCCTCTTCTGAAAAAATTGATGCAGCCCTCGACATTATAACGGGAATCGCAAGCGGAGATCTCTCCTCACTGACAGGTATTCTCGGCTAAATCAAACAACAAATTAAAAAAAATGCAGGAGATGCTGTTTTTGATATGCATCCCCTGCGTTTTATTACTTAATTT
>CAYVTA010000105.1:0-6798 GCA_964454355.1 uncultured Eubacteriales bacterium
TCGACCAAAACTTTTATGTGGCACAATCAAAATTGTACGATAAATTATTGTTTAATTAATAAAAAGGTGCTGATAAAATGAAAATCGCAAATATTCTGAAAAAAGATAAATTATCCCTCTCCTTTGAGGTTTTTCCGCCAAAAACTCAATCAAATTTTGAAAGTGTAAAAATTGCAACACAGGAAATTGCAAAGCTTTCTCCCCTGTTTATGAGCGTTACTTACGGTGCAGGGGGCGGGACAAGCAAATATACGCTTGATATTGCAAAAAACATAAAGGAACAATATAATGTACCAACTCTTGCCCATCTTACTTGTGTTTCTTCAAGCAAGGAAACTGTAAAAGACACTATCGAAGCAATCCACAATGCAGGTGTCACAAACATTATGGCACTCAGAGGTGATATTCCCAAAGATATGGAAAATGCAGACCGTTCACATTGGGATTACCGATATGCAATCGAGCTTGTTGAAGAAATTAAATCAAGCGGCTATGATTTTTGCATCGGCGGAGCCTGTTACCCCGAAATCCACCCGGAAAGCACAACTCAAAAGGAAGATATAAAGTATCTGAAAGAAAAAGTTGATGCAGGATGTGATTTTCTTACAACCCAAATGTTTTTTGACAACAATCTGCTGTACGGCTTCCTTTATAAAATCAGAGAAGCAGGCATAACCGTTCCTGTCATACCCGGCATTATGCCCATTACAAATGCAAATCAGGTTGCAAGAGCAATAAAACTGTCAGGTTCATTTATGCCTCAGCGTTTCAAAAGTCTTGTTGACAAATTCGGTTCTGATCCTGCAGCAATGAAACAGGCAGGAATTGCATATGCAACAGATCAGATAATCGACCTTTATGCAAACGGAATCACAAATGTACACATATACTCAATGAACAAGCCGGATGTTGCTGAAAAAATTCAAAACAACCTATCCGAAATTTTAGGAAAATGATATCAGATACAATATATATAAAAACTTATCCTGAACCGTCGTGCAATGTTAAAGAAATTCTCAGATATGCCGGTTGCAAGGCAGAAAACGAAGCTGTACACAAGCTGCTGCAAAAAGCTGTAGCAGAAGCGAACGATTGCCTTACATATAAGGTTTGCTACCGCAGATTTGATATTGATATACATGAGAATGAATGTGATTTAGGATTTACGAGAGTGAAATCAGATTCACTGGCAAAAAACCTTAAAAACTGTTCAGAAATAATTGTTTTTGCAGCTACTATAGGTTTGGGAATTGACCGTCTGATAAAAAAATATACGGCAATATCCCCCTCAAAAGCGGTTATGCTGCAGGCGTTCGGTGCTGAACGAATAGAAGCACTGTGCAATACATTCTGCGAAGAAATGAAACAGTATTTCAGCTTAAAGCCAAGATTCAGCCCCGGGTACGGAGACTTACCGATTGAACTCCAAAAAGAGATATTCTCAGTATTGGACTGTCCCAGAAAAATCGGGCTTACACTTAACGACAGTATGCTGATGTCACCGACAAAATCGGTTACGGCAATTATCGGCATTACAGACAAAGAAGAAAATAATATAAACAACAAATGCAGTCTTTGCGAAAATCCCGACTGCGGATTCAGGTGCAAATAAATGAATTTCAGAGATTATTTAAAGAACAATATCGTTTGTCTTGACGGTGGAATGGGTACAATTCTGCAGGAAAAAGGCCTGCATCCCGGTGAGCATCCCGAAATGTGGAACATTACCCGTCCGGAAATTATAACAAACATTCACAAGGCATATTTTGACTCGGGAAGCAATGTAATAAACACAAATACTTTCGGGGCAAACACCCTGAATTTTCACCCTGATGAGCTCGAAAAAATAATTCAAAGTGCTGTTGAAAATGCAAAAAATGCAAAAAATAAGAGTAAAAATAAGGGAGAAAAATTTATTTCTCTTGACATAGGTCCTTCCGGAAAATTATTAAAGCCGTACGGTGATTTTGATTTTGAGGATGCAGTCGTTCTTTTTGCTGAAACAGTGAAGCTTGGTGTAAAATACGGTGTTGATCTTATCACTATAGAAACCATGAACGACAGCTATGAAACAAAGGCTGCCCTCCTTGCTGCAAAAGAAAATTCGGACTTACCCGTAATCGTCACAAATGCCTACGGTGAAGACGGAAAGCTTATGACAGGTGCATCTCCCGAAGCCATGTGTGCTATGCTTGAGGGAATGGGTGCAGATGCAATCGGTGCAAACTGCTCTTTAGGCCCGAAGCAGCTCGTTCCCGTCATCAAAAAGCTGCTTGAATGTTCATCTGTTCCCGTCGTTCTCAAGCCTAATGCAGGACTGCCTAAAACCGAAAACGGAAAGACTGTTTTTGATGTTTTGCCGGAAGAATTTTCACAGGAAATTGCTTGTCTTGTAAAAGAGGGTGTTCGTGTTATCGGCGGTTGCTGCGGCACCACTCCAGAATACATCAAAAAACTGGCGGAATCAGTAAAAGAAATTGCACATAAAGAAATTGAATACAAAAACGACACAGTCGTATCATCATATACTCATGCAGTAAGGTTCGGAGCCGATCCTGTTCTTATAGGTGAAAGAATCAATCCTACAGGCAAAAAACGCTTCAAACAAGCTCTTATAGAAAATGACGTTGATTACATTCTCAATGAGGGCTTGTCTCAACAGGAAAAAGGTGTTCACATACTTGATGTTAATGTCGGTCTGCCCGATATTGATGAAAAGCAGATGCTTCTGACTGCTGTTTGCGAGCTTCAAGCAATCATCAATCTGCCTCTTCAGATTGACACTGCCGATATTTCATCTATGGAAGCTGCACTTCGCCGCTACAACGGAAAAGCAATGATAAACTCTGTCAACGGCAAAGAAGAAAGTATGCATAGCATATTCCCTCTTGTAAAAAAATACGGCGGAGTTGTTGTTGCTCTGACTCTTGATGAAAACGGTATTCCGTCAACAGCCTGTGAGAGAGTAGCTATCGCAAAAAAAATACTAAAAACAGCGGAAGAATACGGGATAAACAAAAAGGATATCATCTTCGATACACTTGCAATGACTGTCAGTGCAGACAATAATGCGGCAAATGTTACCCTTGAAGCACTGAAAAAAATCAGGACTGAACTTGGCTGTCATACATCCTTAGGCGTGTCGAACATTTCCTTCGGTCTGCCTAACAGAGATGCTGTAAACGGCACATTTTTTGCACTTGCACTTGAAAACGGATTATCAGCAGCTATCATGAATCCATATTCCGCCGATATGATGAAAACATATTATACATTCCGAGCATTGAGAGGTCTTGATGAAAACTGTACTGAATATATTGATGCAGCAGCCAGTTTTGTTACTAACTCCCCCACTGTTCAAAGCAACCAAAAAACCGCATTTAAGGATATGCAGTCAGCGTTGCAAAATGCTATTATAAAGGGGCTTAAAGAACAGTCCGGTGAGATAACAAGGGAGCTTCTTAATACAGCCGAGCCGCTGGAGATAGTTCAGAATGAGATTATCCCTGCACTGGATACTGTAGGCAAAGGATTTGAGAAAAAAACAGTCTATTTACCTCAGCTTCTTATGAGTGCGGAGGCGGCTAAATATGCTTTTGAAAAAATCAAGGACGTACTTTCCGCAAAAGGCGGCAAATCGGCTGATAAAGGCAATTTCGTCATTGCTACAGTTCATGGAGATATTCATGATATCGGCAAAAACATAGTAAAGCTGCTTCTTGAAAATTACGGTTTTGAAGTTACAGACCTTGGCAAAGACGTGCCGCCGGAAGTCATTGCAGATGAAGTAATCAAACAACACGCTCCTCTTGTAGGATTGAGTGCACTTATGACAACAACTGTTCCGGCTATGGAGAAAACTATCAGGCTTATAAAAGAAAAAGCCCCCTGGTGCAAAACCGTGGTAGGCGGAGCTGTTCTCAACAAAGAATACGCCGAAAAAATAGGTGCTGATAAATACGCAAAAGATGCAATGGAAACGGTAAGATATGCCGAAGAAATAATCAAAGCAAAAAATAACTAATACGCTTTTGTGAACAAAGAAATACCACCTGTAAAGATTTTATCTGTCTTTTTCAGGTGGTATTATTTATTGTTTATGTTTATTTACACTTGTTCATAAGCTCTGCAACAAGCTTTTTAACTGTTTCAACAGTTTCTTCAACAGGAACCTTTGCACTGTAAGCTTTATCTCTTGTTACAACCTCACAGACATTTTCTTTAAGGTTCCTTGGACTTACGATTACTCTTACAGGAACACCCAAAAGGTCTGCATCAGAAAACATAAAGCCTGCACTTACCTTACGGTCATCATAGATTACTTCAATACCTTCATCAAGCAATTGCTCATACAGCTTGTCCGCAGCAGTGTGAGCCTCCTCATCGGTAGATTTCATGCAGCAAAGATGAACCTGCCAAGGTGCAATAGACATAGGCCAAATCGGGCCGTATTCATCATGATGAGCTTCACATACAGAAGCAGCAAGTCTGCCTACGCCGATACCGTAGCAGCCCATAATGGGATGGTGGCTCTCGCCTTTTTCATCAAGGTATGTCATTCCCATTGACTTTGTATACTTTGTGCCAAGCTGGAATATGTTGCCGACTTCAATACCTCTGGAAACGGTAATTGAATGTTTACCGCACTTAGGACAAATACCGCCGGTGATAATCTTTGCAAAATCGTGATATTGAGCATCCGGAAACTCTCTGGCCATATCAAGACCTGTGTAATGATAGTCAGTTTTGTTTGCACCGCATACCATATTGTTTGTGTTTTCTACAGACTTATCGAAAAGAATAAGCGGCTTACACTCTGCATCCATATTTACGGGACCGATAAAGCCTGCCTTGATTCCGCTTTCTTCTGTGATAACTGCAGGATGGATATTTTCACCAAGGAAGTTAGTAAGCTTTGTTTCATTTACATCAAGGTCGCCTCTGATGAATACGATAACATATGAGTCATCCATATTCTTCTGATAAACTACAGCTTTAAGGCTCTTTTCAGCAGGAGCATTAAGAAATTCGCAAACCTGCTCGATAGTATGCATTTCGGGGGTTGCCACCATTTCAAGTTCATTGGAAATTTCGTCTCTTGTATTTTCAATGATGCTCTCGGCAGCCTCCATATTTGCACTGTAGCCGCAATCGGAACAGATAGCAATTGAATCCTCACCGATAGAGGTAAGGAGCATATATTCATGAGAAATGTTACCGCCCATCATGCCGGAATCGGACTGAACTACGATAGTTTCGGGAATACCTGTACGGGCAAAAATCTTTTCATATGCCTTGTAGCACTTATCATAGTACTGCTCAAGATCTTCCTGAGATGTATGGAATGAATACGCATCCTTCATTGTAAACTCACGCACACGAATAAGACCTGCTCTCGGTCTTGCCTCATCACGGAACTTAGTCTGAATCTGATAGATCATGAAAGGATAACGATTATATGTATTACCATACTCACGGACAAGCTGAACAGCAGCCTCCTCATGAGTCATACCCAAAACCATGGGAGAGCCGTTTCTGTCCTTGAAGCGGCAAAGAGAATTATCAATCGAAGAATATCTGCCGGACTCTTCCCAAAGAGAAGCAGGCATTACAACGGGGAACTGAACTTCCTGACCGTCAATTTTGTCCATCTCTTCACGGATAATATTTTCAATCTTTTTTGTAATACGGCGAAGAGGCACATAAGAAGAATAAATGCCGTTTGAAACAAACTTCATATATCCGCCTCTGACCATCAGTGCGTGGCTGTCAACAACGCAATCAGAAGGCTTTTCTTTAAATCTTTCGCCTACAAGTTTATCAAGCTTCATAATTAAACCTCTATATCAATTATATTTTTACACCTTTAGCTCTGAGTTTATCTCTGAGCACATCAATACTTTCAAAAGACGGAGAAAAACAAATTCCATCCATTCCGCAAGCAATAGAACCCTCAATATTTTCCTGAACATCATCAATAAATATACATTCACCGGGGTCAAGCTTGAATTTTTCAAAAAGAGTTTTATAAATTTCCGCTTCCGGTTTCAAAAGCTTATAATCACTTGAAATAAGAATGCCATCCATAAGACTCAATGCCGGTATTTTATCTTTGTAGTTATGAAAAGCAGGGGTTGCATTACTTAAAAGGTACGTATTATAGCCATTTTCCTTTAATTCCTTTACAAAGTCGTACATTTCGGGAAAAGGCGGCATATAATTACTGACAAAACAGTTGTCAACAAAAAGCTCTTTCAAAAGCTTTATGAGGTGTTCGGGCAATCTGTCTTTTATTTTATCAAGAACCTGCTCATATGTCATAGTTCCTCTGTCTGCTTCACGATATTCCTCGCTGGAAAAAAACTGAGTTACAATCGCATCTACTTCATTCTTATCGGAAAGAATGGAGCTGAAAATTTTTTCAGGATAGAACAATATTAACACATTGCCCATATCAAATACAATATTTTTTATCAATTGAAACTTCTCCTTAAATTTCTTCAAGATAATTTACAATATCAGAAATTGTACGGAACTGTTCAAGAACCTCATCAGTAATTTCAGTGTTAAATTCATCCTCAATACTCATTGCAATATCAACCATATCAAGTTCATCTGCATCAAGCTCTTCAAAAGACATACCAAGAGTAACTACGTCATCTTCAACACCGAACTGCTCACAGATTATAGCTTTTATTTTTTCAAAAATCATACAAAACACTCCTTTGAAATAAAATACCAAAACAAACAATAATTTATCTGCGATGTAACGGGGAACCCCCGGCGAGGGTTCCCCAC
>CAYVTA010000106.1:0-6421 GCA_964454355.1 uncultured Eubacteriales bacterium
CCCGGTGCAGGCGGTATCGGCGGTAAGAGAGAATATATGAAATATCTCGGTGCAGGTCTTGATGCAAGCGGTGAAAAGGTCAAAAAAGCATTCATGGGTGGTACAATGGCAGCAACACCTATTTCATGTGTTGCAGGTTACTATACTCTTGAAGCTATTGATAAGACAAATGCTTGTCAGAAGGCAGGACAGATGGGTGATAGACTTACTAAGGGGCTTCAGGAACTCATCAAGAAGTATAATCTTCCTTTTGTAGCATTCAACCAGGGTTCTGTTTGTCATCTTGAGACAGTAGGAACCATGCATTTTGCTGTTGATTGGGCAAGACCTTGGACAATTCCCAATGTTCTTTCTCAAACAAGTGAAAGAAAGAAGGAAATGCAGTATATTGGTGCAGCATACATGGCAGAAGGTCTTGTTACTCTTGCAGGTTCAAGACTTTACACATCTGCTGCTTATACTCCTGAACTTATTGACGAAGCTCTTACCAGATTTGATAAGGTATTTGCAAACGTTGCTCTTAAGCAGAGCGTTTGATTTTGAAAGAGGTGTTCTATATGGACATTTTAGAAGCTAAATCCGAGGTTGTAAAAGCCGGTCTTGAGCTTGTACAGTCAGGTCTGATTGCCCGTACATGGGGTAATGTCAGTTGCCGTGTTGATGATGAGTATTTCGTTATCACACCCAGTGGTAGAAGCTATGAATCGCTTACACCTGATGATATTGTACTTGTTAAGATTGAGGATTGCTCATATGATTCAGAGATTAAGCCGTCATCTGAAAAAGGTATCCATGCAATGGCATATAAGATGCGTCCTGATGTGAATTTTGTGATTCATACCCATCAGAAAAATGCTTCTGCTGTTAGCTTCCTCGGTTATGATATAAATATGCTTTCAGATGAGAGCAAAGCTGTTATCGGTTCAAACATTCCCGTGGCATCTTACGGTCTTCCCGGTACAGGTAAGCTTCGTAAAGGAGTAACTGCAGCTCTTGAGCGTTCTGATTCAAAAGCTGTTATTATGGCTCACCATGGTGCTCTGTGTATCGGTTCTGATTATGAAGAAGCTTTTAAGGTTGCAGCAGAGCTCGAAAAAGTTTGTGAACAATTCCTTCTTGACAGACTTCAGGCGGTTTCCGGTAAAGTTAGTGATAATATTGCTGCTGTTGCAGAGCATATTGCTGATGTCAGCGAAGGTGCAAAGAAGCAGGCTATGCTATTTGATCCTTACACTTCGGAACGTGATGGTTCAACATTAGTGATGAATCCTGCAGACGGCGGTGAAGCTGTTTGTATCGATCTCAAAACCGGTAATGAAGTTACTTCCTGTGCTAAATATCCGGAGAGTGCAGAGCTTCATAGAGCTATTTATAATGCTCGTGAAGATGTTAATTGTGTTATTCACTCAAAGAAGCCCGAGATCGTTGCTGCATCAAAAATGGGTGGTACATTTAAGCCGTTGCTTGATGACTTCGCTCAGCTTGTAGGCGTAACACTCAAAACAGGTGAGTATAATCCTGCAAACACAGCAAAAACAGCCAAGAAGGTTGTTAAAAAGCTTAAAGGCAGAAATGCAGTTCTTCTTAAGGATAACGGAGCGATTTGCATAGCAGGTGATATGTACGATGCTGAGGCAGTTGAGATGGTTCTTGAGAAAGAGCTTCGTACTGATGCCGCAGCTAAGATGATTGGTGATGCAAAATATATCAATCCTGTTGAAGCTCATCTTATGAGATTTATTTATAAGACTAAATACTCAAAGAAGGCTAAAACAAACAAATAAACTGTTTGTATAAATTCATTTACAACCCTTTACATTTTGTAGAGGGTTGTTTTTTTTGTTTCATAATGTTATACTTTCTTATATATAAGTATGAAATCTATAAGTTTAAAACACAGGTGATAGATTATGAAGTATTTTTTTGTTTGTGCTGTAATTATTCTTGCTTTGTTAGTTCTTATTTTTTTTATTTGGTGTATGGTTCAAAAAAAGAAAGGTCTTTGTCCTATATGCACTTTAAAACAGCATATGTTTAAATCTAAACTTACTATAGATATTCCCAAGGGCGAATTTTATGATGGAGGTGCAGCAAAAACTCCTCCTATGGGCTGGTCAAGTTGGAATACTTTCAGAAATAATATAGATGAAGAGTTGATATACGATACTGCTGTTGCACTGAAAGAATCCGGTCTTGCTGATGTAGGTTATACATATGTTAATCTTGATGATTGCTGGCATTCTTCGCAGCGTGATGAAAGCGGATGCTTACAGGGTGATTTATCACGTTTTCCTTCCGGAATAGAGACTTTATGCAGAAAAATTAATGCTATCGGGTTAAAAATGGGCCTGTACTCTTCTGATGGAAATTATACTTGTGAGGATTTACCTGCAAGTCTCGGGCATGAAACAACGGATGCTCAAACTTTTGCTCAGTGGGGTGTCGAATATTTTAAATATGACTTTTGTCATAACGTAAAAATTCCTTCTGCTGCACCTCTTGTTGAAAGAATTGAATTGAAAATTGATAATAATACAGAATACCTTAATGCGGTTGATGCTAAATTGTATGGTCTTGCAAGAATTGAGGAAGATAAAAAACTTGATACCGGAAAGTATATCAGTTTTTTGGGACAGGGTAAGGGAAAAGCTGAATTTAAATTTAATAGCAGCAAAGCCGGTGAATATCCTCTTACATTGATTGTTAAAAAAACCGGTAATTTTGATAAATATATAATAGTATGTGTAAATGATGAGTGGTATGAGCTGTTTATACCAAAAACAAAGTCATGGAGTATAACAGGAAGATATCAATGTACTGTTCAACTAAAGAGCGGCGAAAACAATATTCAGCTTTTTAATCCTGTCTGTACAAGAGCTGACAGCTCATATATTCAATACAAACGTATGGGAAAAGCGTTGAAAAATGCGTCAGGAGACAAAAAAATTACATTTTCTATCTGTGAATGGGGAAGGAATAATCCTAAAAATTGGGCATGGAATGCAGGCAACTTATGGAGAACTACACCGGATATACGACCAATATGGCAATGGATAAATTTAATATATAATGTTAATGTTTCACTAAGTGAATTTGCCGGTCCGGGACATTGGAATGATCCGGATATGCTCGAAGTTGGTAACGGAAAACTTACTTTCGAAGAGAATAAGACTCACTTTTCTTTATGGTGTATGATGGCTGCACCATTGATCTTAGGAAATGATATAAGGAAATACGCAAACACTGCAGACGATGTTCTATCCATACTTAAGAATGAGCAAATGATCGCTATTAATCAGGATGAACTTGGTCATCAATGTGTGAGATATAAGAAAACAAAAACAGCAGATTTTCTTGTTAAAAAACTCACATATAACAGGTATGCTGTTTGCGTATATAATAAGAGTAACAAGGAGAGGGTTCTGCATTTTGATGCAACACAATTGCCGTCTGAGATTTCTATTTCTGATAGATATATTGAAGTTTGGAGTAATGCAGAATACAGCGGAAAATCATTCTCTTTAAGTATTCCGAAACATGGCTGTGTTGTGCTTTTAAGTAAATAAATAAGGATTATAATATGGGCAGTTTTTTTAGCTGTCCAATTTTTTTGCATTAAAAATATGCATTATTCGACATGAATATATAAATTATATTTATGCAAATTGTATTGAATAATTCTAAAATAGAAAATAGTATACTAAATATAGATGCGGTGTGCTAAATAATATATTAAAATACTAAAAACGATTGAAATATAGAAAACATAAGGGTTACAAGTTTGTTAACTTTGCCAAAAAAACAAGATTTAACTCCCAAAAAATGACAATTAAGAGTGTTTTGTTACCAAAAATTAGCAATCAGATTAATATATCCAAAAAAGTCTATAGGCAAGTTGCACAAAAATGATAATTGATATTTGCTTGACATTAACAAAGAAGTTGATTATAATTACGGCTGTCTTGTTTAACCAATGTAATGCAGTTGTGAATATACATTTCATTTATTCATTTTTCACAACAATATAACATCAAAGGAGACAACTTATGAAGAAAGTAAAAAACGTCTTTTCTTCTGCTTCAAAAAAAGTAAAAGCAAGAAAATGTTCGGCTGCATTTTCGGCAGCGATTTTTGCTTTGACATCCGTTACATGTATATTTCAGCTTTCAGCTAATGCATCTACAGGCATTAATACAGGAGATAACGGTATAAGCAGTAAAGAGATACTTCAGCTTTCGGAATCTTATTTATCTGCAGGTCCTGATTCTGACATATCAGTACTTGTTGTATCAGACAGATTCAACACAATCAGTGAAGAGGAAAGTGAGCTTGAAACACTTCTTAATGAGCTTTCCGTTGAAAATGAAAGTGAAGAAGCAGTCACCGTAGAAGAAACAGAAACCATTGAAAAAACTGAATTTACGTTTGAGGAACTTGGGCTTACTCAGATTTCAGACATGGATGTTCCTGATGATATTTTGTTTGACGAAAACGGAATCCCTGTAAACTATTCATATAAGCTTACAGGTAAGTCAACAGCATATTGCATGGGCACAACGACTGCAACAGGCACGAGTGTTCATCCGGGTGTCGTAGCTGTTAACCCCAATATTATCCCTTATGGCTCAAAAATGTATATTGTTGCCGCAGACGGCACTGTATACGGCTATGCTTCAGCAGAGGATACTGGTGGATTTATTTATTGGAATAATGCACCGATAGTTGATCTTTATATGTATACAACTAATTCTTGCTATGCATGGGGAAACAAACAAGTAACAATATATGTATTTTAACAAGACAGCAGGGCAGAAATGTCCTGCATTTTTTATGTTTTAACCGGTTTTTTCACAGGGTTGCATTTTTTTCCAAAGTATGCTATAATACCAAGCGTATTGGTTAGATATTTGAAAGAGGGTATATGTATGAAAAAGTTTATTTCTGTTTTTCTTACTGTAGTGATGATTGTTACATCAGTGTTATCTGTGTCTGCTTTTGCTGCTGATGATGATGTATTCTATGATGAGCCACTTATTATAGTCAGAGGAATGGTTTTCAGCGGTCTTACTGTTGATAAAGGCACTGAAAATGAACATAATTGCATCGTTGCTCCGGATGGGGGAGATATTATTTCTCTTGTGTTCAAGCTTGCGAAAACTTATTTTTCTGAAAAGAAGCTTGATGCGGACGCTGTTATTGAATTTGTTGATTCAATGCTCGGTTCAATGGCATGTGATGAAAACGGAGATTCAATGTATAATGTAACTGTTGATAAATACCCGCTTGCAGTTTGTAATTATCCTGAACTTGTTGAAATATATGAAAACGGTGGAGACGGTGAAATTGGTATAATAGCTGCTGCTGTTGATTGCTATGGAGCAGATAATGTATATTATTTTACTTATGATTGGCGTCTTGACCCTTCTGTCATTGCTGATGAGCTCAATATAATGATTGAGCAGGCAAAAGCTGATCATAATACCGATAAGGTTGATATCGTTTGTTGCAGTATGGGTGGTATTGTAACAGATTGTTATTTGTATGAATATGGCTATGAAAGCATTGATTCTATTGTATTCAATTCATCAACCTTTTGCGGTGCTCATGTTTCAACAGATCTTTTTCAGGGCAAAGTTATTATAACTGCTGATATGCTTGAGAATATGGTATGCGATTTGCTTGGTTCTGACTTGCTTGTAAAACTGCTTTCTGCTACTGGTATTTTTGACAAGGTTGCTGATTTTTTAATGGATATTGTTGCGGAAAACAAGGATTATATATATGATAACCTCCTTCGTGGTACATTTGCAACAATGCCTGTTTTGTGGGCACTTGTGCAGACTGATGAGTATGATGCATGCATTGAGTATATGTTCCCCACAAACGAGCTTAAAGAGCAATACAGAGGGCTTATTGAAAGAACTGATAATTTGCAGTTAATTATGCAGGACATGGATGATCTTCTTCTTTCGCTTCCCGAAAACGGAGTAAAGGTTTCTGTTATTGCCTCATACAATACTCAGATGATACCTGTATACGAGTGGGCTGCATATCAGAGCGACGGAACTCTTGAATCAGATCTTATGCTTGGCAGAGCAACAGTTTCAGAAACAGGAAAAACACTTGGTGATGATTATGTAGGAGAAAGAGTATCTCCTGATAAATGTGTAGATTTGACAAATGTCCTGTTCCCTGAATATACATGGGCTATAAAAGATGGTCCTCATGTAATGGGTAGATTTGGTTCAGATACAGGTGCGTTCCTTATGGCACTGCTCGGCAGTTCTGACCAGCCTACCGTTGACACATTCGCCGAGTATCCGCAGTTTATGATAGCTGATTCTAATGGTAATTTGGCATTTTTTTAATTAAGTTAAAGACAGGTAGCAATACTATCTGTCTTTTTTACTTTACAAAAATA
>CAYVTA010000107.1:0-6362 GCA_964454355.1 uncultured Eubacteriales bacterium
TAAGTGCAAAACGCAAAGTGCAAAGAGATTTTTAATATAAATATTGGGTGTGGGCGAAGCCCACCATGAAGACGGCAACGTAATATGGAGCCAAGAAGCATACAGTTTTTTTGAACGACTACGAGACAGCTCCCGATACTGTAAATCTCAGCTTGTGGGAGAACACCCAGAACAACAATGTTTACGGCTTGTTCGAGGTGCCAATAAAAAGCACGGAAAGATATTACGCTTTTCCGTGCTTTAATTTCAACTAAATTTTATGCGTTTTGAATTAATTATTACATATCAATAGGCTTGAACGTAAATCCGAACTTAAATTCTTTATCATCAAGCAAGCGGTTATTTTCATCATTGTCCAGCTCTCGTGATTCACTGATTGCATTAAAACGCCAATCCACATTGAAGTATGTGCAGTTCTCTTTTTCAAGAAGAAAGTCATGAGTTTTTTCCGTGAGCTGCTCTGCTGAATAATGAGAAGCATTGAAGGAGAAATCCTTTATTCCCTTGCCGATAACACGAAGACCGACACCGTTTTCTGCACCTACATCAGC
This sequence comes from uncultured Eubacteriales bacterium, assembly GCA_964454355.1. Lineage (GTDB taxonomy): Bacteria > Bacillota > Clostridia > Oscillospirales > Acutalibacteraceae > UBA1081. Next base: position 552 of record CAYVTA010000107.1, read on the forward strand.
TCTGCGTGTTTTGTAATGAGAAGAATTTTCTTGAGGACGAACATAGTGAATAAAATTATCGCTGACACTAAGTTCATATTCACCGAAACGGCAAGCCTTCCAACGGTCAGGATAGCTTTCAATTTCACCGAGACCGAAATAACGGATAAGATCGTTGCCTTTCTTCATTTTGAACTCAATACCAAGTCTCGGAAGCACAGGAACATTCTCACGTACAGTACCGTCAGCATCAATATCAAAAGTTCCGTCCGCATTGAAAGTGTACTTAACATTCATCTTCACAACAGGAGGATTTGCAGGACCGCCTAAAGCGATTTTCGTATCAACAATGACCATTTCATTATCGGCTGAAACAGTTGTAGTGTATGTTTTCTGAGCGATATGGTCAAAATGATTTGCTTTCCATTCGTCAAAAGAACCTCTGTTATAAGTTGGTGCGTGCCAGATTTTGAAAGATGCAGGAGCACAAAGAAGCTCTGTACCCTTGCGGCGTATAGACTTGATTCTGCCGTATGGCTTATCAAAAACATACTCGTTTTCACCGCATACAATATTCACATAGCGGTCACCCTCATTACAAAGAATCTCAGATCTTAAGCTCTCAATTACTATAGGTTTTGCGTCAATCTCAAACTGCATAAAGCCTGTTTCGTATCCGGCATCTGCCCATTCGGTGTCATTCTTTTGATAAACGCTGACAGTAAGGAAGCAATCACCTGCAAAATCGAAGTCTGCCATATTGAACAGCTTGTATGTCTTTTCTGCAAGAGGCGGAATGTCAAGAGTATCAATCTCACCGTTTGCAAGCACATTATTACCGCTTGCAAGTGTCCATTTTGCCCCAAAATCAGAAAGAGATGTGAAATATCTTACACTTTTAACGGTAAGTTCACCGTCGTTAAAGCTGCCCCTAAACTGTTCATAGACCTTTTTCATGTCATAATAACCGGGGCGGGGCGTTCTGTCAGGCAAAACCATACCGTCTATGCAACAGGTTCCGTCATTGGGAAAATCACCGAAGTTACCGCCGTAATAATAACGGGGATTGCCGTTTTCATCAGGGAAATTAACTGCGTGGTCGGTATACTCCCATATACATCCGCCGCAGAAATTATCATGATTATCAACTATCTCCCAGAAGGGATGTACATCGCCCGTTGACATTGAGCAGACATACTCACACATGTAGAAGGGCTTGTTGTATTCTTCATTGACAAGATAATCCTTTGTGTACTGATAACCGGGGTACATTCTGCTTTCTACATCTGAAATATCCGCAAAGCACTCCCCTTCAGGCACTGCTGTAAACTGAAGATGAGCATTTTCATAATGAACAATTGCACCTTCGTCACGGGATTTTATGTATTCTCTCATCGCTCTGTGATTAACACCACAGCCGCTTTCATTACCCAACGACCACATAACAACGCAACCGTGGTTTTTATCACGCTCATAAAGTCTCTGAGCACGGTCAACATAAGCTTCTTTCCATTCCTCGATGGTTGAAAGAAGTGACCAACGCATCCAATCCCAATCCGAAGCAGTATTGTAGCCCATACCGTGAGTTTCAATATCAGCCTCATCAATAACATAAAAACCGTAAACATCGCAAAGCTCTAAAAACCTGGGATCATTGGGATAGTGAGATGTTCTGATTGCATTTACATTTGCCTTTTTGAACATCATGAGGTCATTCTTCATCTCTTCAAGAGTGACGGTATAACCGTTATCTGCGGAAGAATCGTGACGGTTAATACCTCTGAGCTTAACCGCTTTGCCGTTAATAAGGAATTTTTTGTCCTTTATCTCCTTTTTGCAAAGAGCTACGGCAACGGGGATAATTTCATCCTCACAGGCAACAAGAAGCTTATAGAGAACAGGCGCTTCATCATTCCACATCTGCACAGCTTCAATTTCTATTGTGCCGTTGTTTTTAGTTTTTCCGATTTCTTTTCCGTCAGGTGAGATAAGTGTACAGGAAATATCAGCATCCGAGCAAGCTTCACAGTTAACATCAATTGCGGCTGAAGAAAAATCATCATTAAAGCTCTGTCTTACCTGAATGTCTTTTATGTAATTCTTACACCTTGAAAGGATATAAACCTCTCTGAAAATTCCCGACAGTCTGAAACAGTCTTGATCCTCAAGATAGGAACCGTCACACCATTTTATAACAAGAACGGTTATACGGTTTTTGCCACCATGAAGCTTGTCGGTTATATTAAATTCGCTTGTACAATGGCTTACCTGGCTGTAACCGACAAATTCACCATTGACCCACAGATAAAAACAGGAGGCAACACCCTCAAAGGTGATAATGTTTTCTCTTTTTATCATTTCGTCGCTGACAATAATATCCTTTGTATAAACACCGCATGGGTTATCATCAGGGACATGAGGCGGATCTGTAGGGAAAGGATACATCAGATTTGAATACAGCGGAGCGTCATACTTTCCATTCTTATAAAGCTGGAAACAGGACGGAACATTAACTTTTTCGTCAACATCATCATAATCAACGCCGTAAATTTCACAATCAATATCCTCAAAGCTTTTGAAGAATTTAAAATTCCACTCACCGCAAAGGTTTGTTAAATATTTTGATTTATTTCTGTCACCTTCAAGAGCAGAATCAATATCTCCGTATGGAATAAAGTACGCTCTGGGCTTTTCTGTACCGATATGTAAAGATTCAAGCTTTTTGTGATAATCAGGTAATTTCATAGCCTACACCTCGAAAAAAATCTTTGAGTTAGGCTGACGGATGTGTTTGATTCTCGTCAGTCTGATTTATTTGTTATTATTATAATTTATCTCACTCTTCAAGTCAATCATAAAATTTAGGCGGATGCTTGACAAATACCCCTATGGGGTATATAATTAAATCAGGTGATAACATGGATAACGATAGTATAAAGACAGAAAATAATAACTGTTGTTTTAAAGAAACCCCCAGAAGCGATGAAAGCCGCAAGGCTCTTGAAAACAGGCTCAACAGAATAATCGGTCAGCTTGGCGGAATAAAAAAAATGATAAATGATGACCGCTACTGCGGTGATATTTTAACTCAACTGTCAGCAGTAGAGAGTGCTTTACAAAATTTAGGCTATATTATACTCAAAGAGCACATGGAGACTTGTGTCAGTGAAAAAATCCGCAGAAATGATAGTGAAATTATTGATGAAACGATACGCTTGATCAAAAATCTGAAATAAGGTGCAATAAATGAAAAAAAGATTCAATATAACAGGGATGTCATGTTCAGCATGCAGTGCGGCTGTTGAAAGAAGCGTCAGCAAGCTTGATGCCATAAAGTCCTGCCAGGTCAGCCTTTTGACAAATTCCATGACAGTTGAATTTGATGAAAACATAATAAATGAAAATATCATTATTTCAGCCGTTGAAAAAGCAGGGTACGGAGCTTCATCGGCAGATACAAAACAGGAAAAAATCATCAAAAAAGCTGAAAAAAGGGATGATGAACTGAAAAATATGAAAATCAGACTTATCGTATCCTTTGCCTGTCTGATCCCGCTGATGTATATTGCAATGGGACATATGATTTCATTGCCGCTTCCTGCTTTTCTTTCGGGCACACAAAACGGTGTATCATTTGCATTCATTCAATTTTTGCTGACTCTGCCGATAGTATATGTTAACAGAAAATACTTTATAAACGGCTTTAGAGTTCTTTTCCACGGTTCACCCAACATGGATACCCTTGTTGCAACAGGCTCTCTTGCCGCCATTGCATACGGCGTGTATTCAGTTTTTGCAATCGGCAATGCAATCGGCAAAAGTGACACTGCAACAGCAAATGAATATCTCCATAACCTATATTTTGAATCGGGAGCAATGATACTCACACTGATAACTTTGGGAAAATATTTTGAAGCCCGTTCAAAGAAAAAGACCTCTGATGCTATTGAAAAGCTCATTGAATTGACTCCCGACACCGCAACGGTTGAACGTAACGGAACAGAGATTCAAGTACCGCTCAGCGAAGTGAAAGCTGGAGACACCGTTATTGTAAAAATCGGACAAAGCATTCCCGTTGACGGTACGATCATTTCCGGCTTTGCTGCCGTAGACGAATCGGCAATCACAGGGGAAAGCATACCCGTTGAAAAAAACATAGGAGACAGCGTGACAGGCGGAACTGTCAACAAAAGCGGTTATTTTAAATTCAGAGCAGAAAAAATCGGAGATGACACAGCTCTTTCAAAAATTCTCCGTCTCGTTGAAGAAGCCTCTTCCTCAAAAGCACCCATTGCAAAGCTTGCAGACAAGGTTAGCGGAGTATTTGTTCCCGTTGTTATGGCTATCTCGGTTATTACGTTTATTGTATGGATGATTATTAACGGTGATTTCGGTTTTTCACTGTCTTTGGCAATATCCGTGCTCGTCATTTCATGTCCGTGTGCTTTGGGACTTGCAACGCCTACAGCAATCATGGTAGGAACCGGCAAAGGAGCCGCAAACGGCATACTGATCCGTTCTGCAGAAAGTTTGGAAACTACCCACAAAATCAACACTGTGGTTCTTGACAAAACCGGTACGGTGACACTGGGACAGCCTTCCGTAACAGACATAATCCCCTCCCCTTTAAGCGACGAAAAGGAGCTTTTACAGCTTGCATTTTCTGCGGAAAAGCTGTCCGAGCATCCGCTTTCAAGGGCGATTGCACAATACGCAGAAAGCAAAAATACAATTTCTCTTGATGCTTCAGATTTTGAAAATATACCCGGCAGAGGCATTAAAACTAGAATACACGATTCCGTTATTCTTGCAGGCAACACACTTCTTATGCAAGACAATGACATCAGAATTACTCATACAGAGCAAGGCAACAAGCTTTCTGAAGAGGGAAAAACGCCTGTTTATTTTGCTGTTAATGATAGATTTTTGGGAATTATAGCAGTTGCAGACACCATAAAGGAAACGAGTGCTCAAGCGGTGGAACAATTCAAAAATATGGGCATAGATGTTATAATGCTTACAGGTGACAACGAACAGACTGCCCGTCATATTGCATCAAAAGCGGGAATTGAAAAAGTAATTGCAGGCGTATTGCCCGACGGCAAAGAGGAAGTCATCAGACAGCTGCAAGCCGAAAACAAAAAGGTTGCAATGATAGGTGACGGAATCAATGATGCACCTGCGTTGATGCGTGCCGACGTGGGAATTGCAATAGGTGCAGGCACGGATATAGCAATAGAATCGGCTGATATCGTACTGATGAAAAGCGATCTCAACGATGCAGTGGGTGCAGTTAAATTGAGCAAAGCCGTAATCAGAAATATAAAACAAAATCTTTTCTGGGCTTTTTTCTACAACGCATTGGGCATTCCTCTTGCAGCGGGTGTGCTTTATATTCCCTTCGGATTAACCCTCAATCCTATGATCGGTGCCGCTTGTATGAGCCTTAGTTCTGTGTGCGTTGTAACAAACGCTTTAAGACTCAGATTTTTTAAATATAAAAAAGAATTCTCTGAAACAGAGACAAAAGAAAGGAACATAAATATGAAAAAAACAATTTACATTGACGGAATGATGTGCACGCACTGCACAGGCAGAGTTGACAAGGTGCTTAACGCTATTGACGGTGTCGAAGCGACAGTAAGTCTTGAGGAAAAATGTGCTTATGTTACCCTCTCAAAAGATGTTACTGATGCCGAACTCAAGACAACAATTGAAAATGAGGGATATACGGTAGTAGATATTAAACAATAATTTATCTGCGATGTAACGGGACCCCCCCCGGCGAGGGTTCCCCACACAAAAACAGTCACGCAGGACTGTTTTTGTTCC
>CAYVTA010000108.1:0-6310 GCA_964454355.1 uncultured Eubacteriales bacterium
GTTTATTACACCGGTACTCAGGCACAATGGAATGCAATAAGCATCGGTTCATACAATTCATCTTTGACAAATGCAACTATAATTTGCAGTGATACAAGTGCGGCGGCATTGTCACTCAGGTTCGCACGCACTCTTGCCGAAGACACTGATGATTCCGGCATTGAGGCCGTTACAAGTGCTGTTATCGGTGATACATATTTAATGCTTATTGTCAGGGATGAAAACGCAGAGGAGCTTCTTGCCCCCGAAAATCTTATTTACATCGATCAGAAAACTGCTGACAGTGAAGAGCTGAGCTTTGAGTACAATATTGCTGACGACGAGACGGAATATACTGTTCTGTTCTTCAGTGCAACTCTTACTCATTGTCATAACTATTCTGTATCTGTAACCCCGCCCACCTGTACCGAACAGGGCTACACAACATACACCTGTGACTGCGGTGATACATTCGTTGAAAATTATGTTGATATGGCTGAACACAGCTATGGCGAGTGGTTTGAAGTAACTCCTGCTACATATGAGTCAGAAGGTCTCGAAAAGAGAGTCTGTTCTGAATGCGGTGCAGAAGAAACAAGAGAAACAGAACGACTTGTTGAAGAGCCTACTACAGCAGAACCCACTACGGCAGAGCCTACTACAGCAGAGCCTACTACAGCAGAACCCACTACGGCAGAGCCCACAACTGCAGAGCCTACTACAGCAGAGCCCACTACAGCAGAGCCCACTACAGCAGAGCCCACAACGGCAGAGCCCACAACGGCAGAGCCCACAACGGCAGAGCCCACTACAAAAGTGCCTGTTGAAACAACAAATACTCCCGTTGAGACTACAACACATAATGCTGAGGAGACAACATCAGTTGATATTATGGCCGGTGATGTGAATAAGGACGGTAAGCTGACTGCTGCAGATGCAAGAATAGCCCTGCGAATTGCAGCAAAGCTTGAACAGGCAACTGATGAAATATTGCTGATTGCAGACGTAAATGATGATAAGAAAATCACCGCTTCCGATGCAAGAAAAATTCTCAGAAAAGCCGCTAAGCTCGAATCGTAGAATAACGGAGCGTAACCTATGAATAAGTTGAATTTATATACAACCTATGAAAAATCGGTGCATTCAAAAAAGCATTCTTGAATTTCAAAAGGTAATCTGTGTATCGGGTGTATAAAAAATCAATACAGCGAAAATGACGACAGGATCTAAAGTCCATGTCGTCATTCATTTTTTATGGATTGATTTTTTGTATGTAAAAGAGTATAATTATTTGTAATAAGATTATCATGCAATGTTTTTAGCAGATTCGAGGGAAATTTATGACTTTTAATATTAATGAATTTACTGCAAAAATTATCTGTGAAGATAAGGTTTCTGATGCTGTTATAGAAACTGTTTCCGGAAATAATGAATTAGATCTGATACTCAGTGCCTGTGAAGATAAGCCAAAATTTATTGAGTTGCATTGGAATGCTTCTGATGATAAAGACATCTTTGTTTTGGGTGATGCATGGGAAAGAAGCTACGGTGATCTTGAATTCAAAAAGCTGTCTGAAAATAACAGATATATGCCCTGGTACTTTATTGCAACTAACAAAAAAGAATGCTTTTGTTTCGGTGTAAAAACAATGGCAAATTCTTTTGTCAGTTTCAGGTATGACGAGACAGGAATTACTGCTGTGCTTGATGTAAGAAACGGCGGAAACGGTGTGCATCTCGGTGGCAGAAAGCTTTGTCTTGCAACTTTCATTTATTCATATTATGACAACGGAAATGTTTACGAGAATCTTAAAGACTACTGCAGGAAAATGTGTGACACCCCCATTCTTCCGAAAGAAAGAATATACGGAGGTAATAATTGGTATTATGCTTACGGAAAAAGCGATTATGAACAGATAATTTCCGATGCAAAGCTTCAGGTTGAACTTTCACGGGGAATTGAAAACAAGCCGTTTCAGGTCATTGATGACTGTTGGCAGATAAATTCCTGTGAAGGTCCCTGGTATCCCAACGAAAAATTTTCCGATATGAAAAAACTTGCCGATGAGATCAAGTCGATCGGTGCAAGACCCGGAATATGGGTCAGACTTCTTCATAACAGAGATGCTGCAATTACAGATGAAATGAGAATACTCAGAGACGGAAAAAGGGTATATCTTGATCCCACCCGTGAGGATGTTCAGAAATATATCAGATCTGATATTGAAAGAGTGAAAGACTGGGGATATGAGCTGATGAAACACGATTTCACTACTTTTGACCTTTTCGGCGGTTGGGGGCCGGAGCTTGATTATGCGATAACAAACAGTGAAAACTGGCATTTTTACGATAAAACAAAAACAAATGCAGAAATTGTTATTGACCTGTACAAGCTCATTAAAGAAGCGGCAGGCGATATGCTCATTATCGGCTGCAACACCGTTTCTCACCTTTCTGCAGGGCTTGTTCAGATTTCAAGAACAGGCAATGACACAAGCGGAAAGGAATGGGATAGTACAAAGAAAAATGGGGTAAACACTCTTGCATTCAGACTTGCTCAGAATGAAGCGTTTTATATGTGTGATGCCGATTGCGTGGGAATTTTAGATGATAACATACCATGGGAGAAAAACAGTCAGTGGTTACATCTTCTTTCATACTCAAATACTCCTCTTTTTATTTCATGCACCGATAAGATAGATGAAACCAAAAAAAATGACATAAAAGAAGCCTACAAGACTTTCAATGATCCTCACACCATAAGACCCATTGATATTTTTGATACAAAAACCCCGTCAGAATGGGAAATTGACGGCAAAACAGTTGAGTATAATTGGTAATAAATCATTTATACAAATGTTGATATAGTAAAATAAGGATAGCTCTTTATTTCGGAGCTATCCTTTACTTTTTTATTGAAAAGCTTTCAATCAATATACCAAAAATCCTTTTAAAAATCGGGGTTAAAAATGCCTGCCAATTAGAGGGACTTTTGATGATTGACAACTGCCCCACAAATGTGAGGATAGTTGGTATGCAATTATCTTGTCAAAGAGTTATCCAAAATCTCTTCAAGTGACATTTTTCATTCTGTTCATAAACAGTTGATTCGTAAATACCACCATTATTAAGTATTGTTTTTTCGCTTCCGATGTTGCTATCAATGCAAGTTATGAGTATTTTATCAAGACCGATTTCTTTGCAGTACGGAAGAACAGCTTTCAGCATTGAAGTTGCATAGCCTTTTCTTCTTTCGTTTGGTTTTATCGAATATCCGATATGTCCGCCAAATTTAGAAAGGTAGCCATTAAAATAATGACGTACTTGTATCATGCCAACAAGGCAATTATCAGCCTTGCGTATGTGTTTTATTTTTGGCACTGTATGTGTAATTATCGACCTGATGAACTTGCTGATATTCCTGACAGTTATAAAGCTATTGCAAAACTCATAAACAACTTTTTGAATTGGCTTTATGAGCATGTTGATGAGTTGTCAAAACAACTAATAGAATAAGCGAATTTTAACTGTGGTGTCGGCAAAAACCGACACCACCTTTTCTTTTTCGAAAAAAGTTCTTGACAAAAAAGAATTTGTCAGTTTGTTCTACCTATTTCATCAAGCGGAATATTCTGAAATTCGGGAATAGATTTTCTGAGATTTTCAATATCTCTGATATTATAGTTTCCCGAATCAATATCGACAAAGAGTTCTTCTGCTTTATTAAGCGAATATACTTCGTTATCGGATATATCACTGAATTTTCGTGCAAAAGAGTATATATCTCCGATTTCTCTGTATTTATTGAAAATCAGATTGCCTTTTACTGTGCAAGCAGGGTTGGGTATATATTCTGCAGATTCAGATTTTGAACTATCATCTGTCATTGTTTTGTATTCAGGGAAAGCTTCTTGCCAGATTTCACTCTGCCACGGTGAATCGTAGAGAGCATCCCACATGTCACCGTTGCCGATATGAGCATGGGTAAACCAGCCGTTGTTCAATGCACCGTCTCTGGCTCTTTCATCAAAGTAGATTGCATTTTCACCTGAATTTACAATAATATTGTTTTCGACAATATTATCCCTACCGCCGCCGATATGAATTGCGTTTCTCGGAATATTGATAAGAAGATTTCCGTAAATCTGCTGACCTGAAAGAGCGTCGTCAAGATAAATTCCGTCGGGCTTATGCTCTCCTGAGCCGACGTTGTAAATGCAGTTATATCTTATGATATTGCCATACCATACCCAGCTTCTGCCAGAATAAATCGCACCAGCATCGTCGGAAAGCAGACAAACGTCATGAATGTTATTGTACTCAATAATATGGTTGTTTCCTTTATAAGTGATTGCCTCGTGAGGAGAATTTGCTATTTCATTGTGTGAGCAAATGTTGCCGACACCGAGCAGAGTCACCGCAGGCTGATATGTCTGATAAATCTCGGACCAATCATGAATGTAGTTGTTATCTGCTTTGCTGTTGCCGGGAGTAAGCGTTTCAGCATCGCCGCCGTCAAGAATAATTCCGCCTTTGCCTGTATGGGTAATCTCATTGTTATACGCAAGGTTATTGCTGCCTGTCATTATAAGTGCATTACCTGCAACATTTTTGATAAGACAATTCTGCACCGTATTATTATCACCTGTAATAACAACGGCATCCGATCTTGTTCCTTTTACGGTTATTCCGTCAAAGGTGAGATAATCCGCTTCGGCATTGATTACGGGACTAAGTGAAAGCGAAAGGTCAATTTGGGATTCTTCAATATTTTCGGGCTTCCAAAGACAAAGCAAACCGTTTTCACGGTTAAGATACCATTCCTCCTGTGTGGTTAATTCTTCGAGTACATTGAAGAAATAGTATGGTGCATTTTCTTTTGTTCCGAAAAGGCTGACAAACTTCGGAGAGATTTCACCTGTCTGTGCATTGAAATTGCCGATTAGCGAGGAAGCATCTGCCCAATCGTATTTCCAGAAACCGAACATCCACACATCATCAAGGGTTTGCCAGTCTGCAATTCTTTCAGCGAGATCGGAATTAACTCTGTAAACATCAGATTCTGGATTACGGATTTCATCCCAATTTTCAATTTTTTCTCCGTCAGACTCTTTGCTCATACCTCTTGAAACTACTTCTTCTGTAAGAAGAAAATCATTATCGGGATATCTTGCAAGAGATTGTCTTTTGTCATTTACAAAAAGCTCACAGTAAAGCTCACCCGTGTAATCACCGTCATAGCTTTCGGCGGTGTGGTATGAACCGATTGCATATATCTTGCCCCAATCGTCTTTTGTAAGAGAATAAGGAGCTTGAGTTAAATCAACAACTACAACATTTTCCTGTGCTTCGGGTGTAAGCCTTTCCGATATTTCAGGATATTCGGTTACGGGTTTGAAATCATCGGGCAAAAGAGTAACGCCACCGTTGAGAATAACCTCACCGCCGATTGCACGATATGTTATCGGACATTCAGCAGTACCCGAATCTTCTTTTGTAAATTCGAGAGAAGAAACACGGTATTCGCCTGCTTCAATGCAAACGGTTATTCCGTTTTTGCCTGATTTATCGTTGTTTCTGACTGCTTCAACAGCCTTTTCAATCGTGAGGAACGGAGCATCTTTTGTTCCGATGTTTGAGTCGTTGCCGTTTGTACTTACATAAAAATCACCGTTGATCATTTTATCATCATCTTTCGTGTCAGTGTACATTGAAAGAACAGGTACGGGTGCTTTGTATCCGTCATAAATTTCATCCATAGCAAAAGGCATTAAGTATGAATAACTGCCGATTGCAAAACCCGTCAGAACAATAAGTGAAAGAATTGATTTCAATATTTTCTTTTTAAACATTTTATAAATGCAAAGAAAAACAAGAATTGTTGTTATAATGAATGATAAATAAACAGGAATAATCAATGCCGTTTGATTCAACTCACCGTTGCCGATAACAGCGTTTATCAAAAGCATAAGACCGATAAGAACAACCGCAAAAACCAATGCCGTAATAACTGCATTTTTAACTACTTTCTTTTTGCCTGCGTTATTGCTAAGCGGTAACGAAAGCAATGCACCGCCCAGAGAAACTACCACAGCAAGGATAAACAGAAGCGGCGTGTATTCATAACACAGATATTGCATATGGAAATAATAAAGACCGACTATTGACAGAGCAACGCCCAAAATAAGGCAAATGATTCTTGTATAATGTGCTTTTTTCATAAAATCTACATCTCCACACATTCTTATTTATCGTTTGTTTTCTGCAAATCTTTTCTCTTTAAAAGCAATCCGTAACAGGCTCTTTTGAAAGCTCAAACTTTAAAGTGCCG
>CAYVTA010000109.1:0-6213 GCA_964454355.1 uncultured Eubacteriales bacterium
TGTGGGGAACCCTCGCCGGGGGTTCCCCGTTACATCGCAGATAAATTATTGTTTGCTTGACTTTGTCTTCACAGTTTGTTAATATATAAACGTAGGTAATCTGCGGTCAGTTCGAAACCATCCTGACCGAAAACAAAACTAAGGAAAGAAGAATGAACAAATGAACAAAAAATCAACCCTGTATGTCACTCAAGCGGCGGTCATTGCTGCACTTTATGTGGCTCTGACTTATGTTTCCAATGCCATGGGACTGGCTTACAATGCTGTCCAGTTCCGTTTGTCGGAAATGCTGACGGTTTTGCCCGTATTCACCCCTGCGGCGATTCCCGGGCTTGTTATCGGATGTATTATCGCCAATCTGTCAAGCCCCTTCGGACTTATTGACATTGTTTGCGGTACTCTTGCCACACTGCTTGCGGCACTTACATCCTACGCATTACGAAACATCCGATTCAAAAAACTTCCGCTGTTGTCAACGCTTCCGCCTGTATTTTTTAACGGTCTTATCATAGGTCTTGAAATATGGTATCTTGGGGAACGTACTGCGGAGCTGTTTTTTATTTCCGCCCTCGAAGTTGCAGCAGGTGAAGTTGTGATGTGCGTCATAGTCGGCAACATATTTATAAAAGCCGTTGAGCGTACTCGCATTTTTGAGAGAATCAACAGATTTCAATAATTAAATCAGGAAGGTATCAGCATGAAAAAAATTCTTGTAGCAGACGATGAAGAACTCATTATGAATTTAGTGTGCGATTTTCTGCACCGTGAAGGATACGAGCCGCTTTCTGCAACCGACGGTGAGGAGGCTTTGGAGGTATTCAGAGCGAATCCGGACATCGCACTTGTAATTCTTGACATTATGATGCCGAAAATTGATGGTTGGGAGGTTTGCCGCACTATCAGACAAACATCAAATGTTCCCGTAATCATGCTTACGGCAAGAAGCCAGGAATTTGACGAGCTGACAGGCTTTGAGGCAGGTGCAGATGATTATGTTGTCAAGCCATGCAGCCCCACCGTACTTATGAAAAGAGTTGCTGTTCTGTTAAAAAGAGATGCACAGAAAGACGGCAGAGGTAACTTCCAGTTAGGTGAGCTCAGACTCGATATAGAAGCTCATGAAGTGTGGATAGGCGACAAATCAGTTATGCTCACGCTCAAGGAATACAGCATTCTTTACAAGCTCATTTCTGCTCCGGGACGAGTTTTTTCAAGAGAACAGCTACTTGATGATATTTGGGGCTTCGACTTTGACGGCGACATGAGAACGGTTGACTCCCATGTTGCAAGGCTTCGTACAAAGCTGGGCGAATGGGGCTCAAAACACATCAAAACGATTTACGGAACAGGATATAAGATTGAGAGCGAATGATAATGTCTGAAAAAAAACATGAAAAAAAACGACAAAAAACAAAAATCAATCTCAGCAGCAAGCTGATAAGAATGATTGCAATAATCATGGCGTTTTTCATGCTGACTATTATTTTCACCACCTACAAAGGACTTGACTGGGTATATCTGGGCTATGCGGCTGTAAGAACCGTTTTTGCAGCAAGAGAGATCGAAGAAGCATATATCAACGAGGCAGAAGATTTTATACTTCGCATGGACTCGGTCGAGCGTGAATACGAGGTAAACATTGAAATTTACGCCGAAAACGGAGATTTTGTTTATGCCTCCTCATACAAGGGAGAGATGTCAATTCCGCCCTATGACGAAAAAACAATAATCCTTCCCGACTCAGAAAAAAAGAACTATACAATGACAACCGACCTTGGTTCAACCTCTGACAACTCCTTTAACCTCAGTCAGGATCTGTCCTCAACGCAGAAAGTGGCAACTACATATCTCGTGGGCACGTGGAATACTGAATCGGGTATCACTATAAAGATTTTTAAGCTCAAATCTGCTGCTGACACAAGCACACTCATTGCGGTCATATTTATTTCAGCAGTTTCAATGATTCTGCTTATAATTGCACTTATAATAACCACGATTTTTGTCCGACAGGCAACTAAGCCTCTTGAAGAAATGAGCCGCATAACGAAAGATATGTCAAAGCTGGATTTTTCAAGGAAATGCAAGCCGGGTAATATTGCGGAAATATCCGAGCTGAGTGACAGCATCAATGAAATGTCAGAGTCTCTTGAAAACGCACTTATTGATTTACACGAGAAAAACAGAAAATTGCAGGACGATATTGAACAGGAAAAAACAATTGACCAATTAAGACAAGTTTTCATCTCCGGTGTATCTCATGAAATGAAAACACCGATTGCGATCATTCAGGGCTATGCGGAAGGACTCAAGCTTTTCCTTGAAACAGATCCCGAAGCAGCTTCAAAATACTGCGACACCATCATTTCAGAAACAGACAGAATGAACAATCTCGTTATGAAGCTGCTTGAAATCATCAAGTATGAATCGGGTGAATATCAGCTTCTTAACGAGGCATTTACGCTCAGAGAGGTTATTGACAGCTGGCTGGAGAGAAATGCCGAAATTTTGAAAGAAAAAAATATAACTGCAATAAACAATATAGACCCCAAATTTACCGCTTACGGTGATACATTCATAATTCCGACGGTCGTCAATAATTATCTGTCTAACGCAGTTTCTCATGTAAGAGGCAAAATGGTTATAGAAATTTCCGCACGTGAAATAAACGGAAACAGATACAGGGTCAGTGTATTCAACACCGGCAGACTTATTGCCTCCAAGGATATTGACCACGTATGGGACAGCTTCTACAGAGCTGACAAGTCTATGTCACGTTCTCAGGGTCGATTCGGTCTGGGACTTGCAATCGTTGCCGCCATTCAGAAGCTTCACAAGCAGGAATACGGCGTTATTAACCACAAAGACGGCGTTGAATTTTGGTTTGATGTTGAAAAACACGAGGGTTAAGTCATGCAGAATGTTGTTTTAATAGGTATGCCGGGAGCCGGCAAAAGTACTATCGGCGTCCTGCTTGCAAAATCCATGCTCTGTTCCTTTGTTGACACGGATCTGCTCATTCAGAGCAAGTACTCCTCAAGTCTTTGTCAAATCATTGAAAAAAACGGCACAGACGGTTTTCTTGAAATCGAAAACAGAGTTATAACCGATTGTGAATTTAAAAATTCGGTTATAGCGACAGGCGGAAGTGCAGTTTACGGTGAAGACGCCATGAAAAAGCTCAAAAAATCAGGCAAAGTAATTTATCTGCATCTGCCTGTTGAAGAACTTGAAAAAAGATTGGGAGATATCCGTACAAGGGGCGTTGCAATGCCAAAGGGCAACACGATTGCCAAGCTTTACAGTGAAAGAATACCTCTTTATGAAAAGTATGCAGATATAAAACTGGAGTGCTCCGGTCTGACAGCCGAAGAATGTGTTGAAAAATGCATAGATAAACTGACAGAAATCGAAAAATCACCCTGTCTTTAAAATTTAATAAAAATCAAAAGCAGCTTGCACAGCAAAATTCGGGCAAACTGCTTTTTTTTATCAGGTTCGTACACTATCTATATGCAAAAAACGAATGGAATCATAATTATAAGTGTACAACGGTCTGTCAAGGGAATCATTTGTGTGTGCGGTGATAAGAATAACAGGCTTTACGGCTGTTACAACAAGTGAATGGTAAAAGGTTCCGTCACTTCTGCCAAGCTGAATGATATCTCCTATCTGAACCTCATTTTCATCGGCTTCGTGAGCAAAAGGACCCACAGAAGCATTGTTAATAAGGAATTTATGAAGATACATAACACTGCTCCATGAAGCAGAACGGTCATTGACAGAATTAAAAAACCAACCTGTTACAGGCGTAAAATTCATCACTTTTGAACCTGCGTAAATGCATTGGGAGACAAAGGAAGTGCAATCACCTCCCACATTATCAAAATTATAGTATGCGGGATTTCTGCCAAGTGCCCATTTGCGGGCATACTTAACCGCACTGATTCGGTCATAAGCCTTCAATTTCATAAGCAACACCTCGATATATTTTACGTAAGATGTTGTTTTTTGTTCGATGCTTACTCCTTCTTTGCCTGTTTCACGGCATTTTCAATATCCTGTTCACTGCATACAACTCCGCTGTACAGGTTGTTTCTGCCAACAATGCTCTCCATGCTCAAAACCCCTGCTTCATGGGATTTTTCTCCTGACGAAGAACCACAGTAATAAGTAAGAACAACAGGTCTTATTCCTGCTTCAAACAAATCGGCGGCAGTCATAAGCACACAGCATTCAGTATCCACGCCGCAAACAAAAACACATTCGGGCTCATTCCCGCCGTTTTCCGTTTTTAAAAATTCAACAAGAGAATTGCAATATGCAGAATATCCTGTTTTGCAGACAAAATGATCGGCTTGCACTGCTTCTCCCGCAAGCTTCCTGTCCCCGGAATCGGTCATTCCGTGCCATCCCATAAGCCTTGTAATCGGACTGCCTTCAAAATTTTCATAAACGGAGGCAATAACACGATCGAAAATATTGCTTTTGACAAGCTCATCAATCCGCACTTTTGCAGTTTGAGTATTTTTGTCAATAAATCCTTGCTGAATATCAATAATCAATAAAAATTTTTTCATAATTATGCACCCACAAAAAATATTCCCTAAAATCAGAAAGATAATCGGGAATATAATCAATGAGTGAATGTTTTTTTGCAAAGAGTTGCGAAACAATGCACAATTTTCTTGATGGAAACGCAGTTTTCTGTAAAGTAAAAAGGGGCTGTGTTTTTCACAGCTCCTTTTTTGTGGCCCGCATGAGAGGATTTGAACCCCCGACCTCCAGAATCGGAATCTGTTGCACTATCCAACTGTGCTACATGCGGATCTATAAATTCGCAACACTTAACTTGCATTGCGAATTATTGAAAATTAAACATTAAATCTAAATAATACTATATCTCCGTCCTGCATGACGTATTCTTTGCCTTCAGAACGTACAAGACCTTTTTCTTTTGCGGCGGTCATTGTTCCGCAAGCCATAAGATCGTCAAAAGAAACAACCTCGGCTCTGATGAAGCCTCTTTCAAAATCAGTGTGTATTTTACCTGCTGCCTGAGGAGCTTTTGTACCTTTTTTAATGGTCCATGCCCTGACTTCGGGCTGTCCTGCGGTCAGATATGACATAAGACCGAGCAGATCATAGCTCTTCTGAATAAGCAGATCAAGGCCTGCCTTTTCAATACCCAGTTCTGAGAGGAACATTTCTTTTTCATCCTTGCCAAGCTCTGCAATCTGAGCTTCAAGCTCAGCACAGATAGGAAGCACCTGAGCACTCTCCGCAGCAGCAAGCTCACAAACGGCCTTATAGCCCGGATTTGACTCGATATCGGAAGCGAAATCCTCTTCACTCATGTTGCAGGCGTAAATAACAGGCTTTGCGGTAAGAAGAGCAACGGAATCAAGCAGCTCCTTCTCATCATCTGTAACTTCAACAGCTCTTGCACACTTGCCCTCTTCAAATTCAGCTCTGACACGCTTAAAGAACTCAACAGCTTTCGCATAGGACTTGTCGCCTTTCATAGCCTTTGTGTCCTTATCAATTCTTCTGTCAAGAATTTCCATATCGGAAAGGATAAGCTCGTAATTGATTGTTTCAATATCTCTTACGGGATCAATACTTCCGTCAACATGAACGATATCACTGTTTTCAAAGCATCTTACAACATGAACGATCGCATCTACCTCACGGATATGAGAAAGGAACTTATTTCCGAGTCCTTCACCGTTTGCCGCACCTTTTACAAGACCTGCAATGTCAACAAACTCAATTACGGCAGGAGTAAATTTCTCCGGATTATACATTTCAGCAAGCTTGTCCAATCTGTAATCGGGAACTGCAACGACACCCACATTGGGTTCAATAGTGCAAAAAGGATAGTTCGCCGACTGTGCACCTGCATTTGTAAGTGCATTGAAAAGTGTGCTTTTTCCCACATTGGGAAGTCCTACTATACCTAATTTCATATTTATTCTCCAATCTTATTCTATATCTTTGTTATTTTATCACATCTTTCCGCAGATTGCAAGATTTATATACTTCGTATATGTAATGCGGAGACAAAACGGGTTACTCTGAGGGATAATTACATATCCGCCCGAAATGTAGTGATACCGCTTGTTGTATCAATATATTATACGTTAAAATCAGGAGAATGTTAAACAATAATTTATCGTATAAGTTTGATTGTGCCACATAAAAGTTTTGGTCGAG
>CAYVTA010000110.1:0-6195 GCA_964454355.1 uncultured Eubacteriales bacterium
TCGGGACGTGTTTCCACGCATACTCTCTCATCTTGGGAACACCTACAGAATGATCTGAATGGATATTGATATGTTTAACTTCGATATCGTTCTCCGCCATATAAACCAGAACATCGTAACCGGTCTTTCCGCCGCCCAGATCATAGTCCAGGCTGATGAAGCTGATTCTGCGAAACAGACGGAGCATATCCACGCAGTCCTCATAGTTGCGAACCACGTTGTAGGGGCTGTTGCTGGGCACATAGCGGCGGTCATCCAGGATGATTTTCATAGTACTTCCCTCCAGACTGATATTATCTATACTCAGGGTAGCATACTTTCCCGCAATTGGCAAGCGGGGATCTCAGCGATGCTTTGGGGACCGCTGACGACCCTGGGTTTCAACCTTGACCGCATGGATCTCATTTCCAACTTGGAAAAACATCTCCGGATATTCAAACAGCTTACAATACTTCTCCTGATGCTGTTTTGAGAGCGAAGCAAAATCTTCATCACTCAAGCCCACCACCAGAAAAGGTCCCGCAAGAATATCATAGATCCTCCCGTGCTCATCTTTTAAAGACCGATTCAGTTCGGCATTTCTGAGTTTGCCTTCTTCATCACAGATGATTGCAACCGGGTCCTCGAACGGATAGACGCACTCGATAAGGCTATCCCCTACCATGTGCTGGAGCGTTTTCAGGTCATTTGAAATTGTTGTTATCCGAGCCTTCTTCCCCGGCTCACAGAAAACAACCTTGATGTGCTGCTCTTTCTCAATATGGAACTCGTCTTCACCTGGAATCACGCCCAATTGTCGACCGTTATCAAAGTCGCAATGGATTGTTCCCATATCGTCAACCTCTCTGACTGTACCAGCAGTACCCGATGCAATGGGTCGCGGATCATCGCCCATTTGGTCTACAACAATTCGTGTACCTCCCGGATACTTCTCCTTTAGCAGTTGAACGTACTTTTCAGTAAAATTCATAATCTCACCTCCCTTGTTTTCTTTTAGTATAGAATTTTTTAACCCCACCTTTTTTCTCTGTTTCTTCTATCTTGTCTGTGGGGCCCCATTTTGTGCTCCAGAAACCAATGAAGATAAGGAAGATGAAATATGCAAAAAACAATAGATGAGATTAAAGCTATGCCCATCTGGATGTTGTGGAAAAAGCGGCCTCGGGGTACGCAGATGTCAAAGATCCCGATTGCAGCCAACGGCAAGACCTGCGGAACCAGCGAGAATTACGCAGATCGTTGGGTAACATTTGATGCGGCACAGCAAGCGGCAGCAGAACGAAGGGCTGATGGGATTGGATTCAGGATCCCAAACGGGATGTTTTTTCTGGATATTGATCACCGGGATCTGAAAGATCCATTCGTTCAGGAAATCATGACCCTCTATAAAAGTTATAGCGAGTTCTCTGTAAGTGGGCAGGGCATCCACATTTATGGCCTGTGCGACATATCCCAGTTGCCGACATACATTGACCCGAAGGATGGAAAACAGAAGCTGTCCAAAGATTACTACATGCACCACCCGGATAACGGGCTGGAATTGTATTTCGGAGAACTGACAAGCCGCTTTGCCGTGTTTACGGAGAATACCATCGAGAATTTACCTCTGATGGATTGCACCGCAGCCATTCAGGATACCTTGGAACGATATATGCGGAAGAAACCCGCTGCGCAGTCACCCCTTGATAAGAAGGCAGATGACACTATCGCAAAGCTTCGTTCCCAGAAAAACGGTGACTACTTCAGCGAGCTTTTCGATTATGGACTTGTCAACGGCACCTCCCATTCAGAGGCAGATGCTGCCCTTTGTGCGCTCATTGCCTTCCGAACCGGTGACAATCCGGAACTGATCGATGCCATTTTCAGAAAGTCTGCCCTGTACCGCCCTGAAAAATGGGATCGTGAGGACTACCGAACAATCACAATCAAACGTGCAATCGCATGGAGAGAACGAAATAAGGGCAAACAGAAGAAGGTCCCGAAGCAACCGGACTTTGTACTGGTTGACAGTAAGGGCCATCAGAGTGTCAGTGCGCCGCTCCTTGCAAGGCATGTCCGCAAACATCTCAACTACGTTCTTGTCCGTGACAGCGCCACTCAGGGCGTCTTGAAGTACGTCTACAGGGGCGGGGCATATGTCCTTTATGATCAGAACATGTTGTACGGTGCCATCAAACAGTTCATAGCCGACTACGATGAATCGCTTGTGAAAATGACTGTTGTCAAGGAAGTAGCGCAGCTGATTCTCTCGGATCTGAATTACTTGTCACAGGACAACCTCAATGCAAACGAGGATCTGATCAACTTCCAGAACGGCCTTCTTCGCGTATCCGGCAATAGTGTAAAGCTATTGCCACATTCTCCCGAGGTATTATCAACGATTCAGATCCCTTGTAAGTGGACGGATCACGAGATCCCGACACCCGTCTTCGATAGTTTTCTGGATACACTGACCGACGGAGATCCTGAAATCAAGCAGCTACTATTAGAAGTAATGGGCGTTGCAATCTCCAATGTGAAGGGATGGAGAACTAAAAAGGCCCTGTTCCTTGTTGGCGATGGTAATACAGGCAAGTCACAGCTGAAAAGCCTGACGGAGCGGCTGCTCGGAAAGAACAACTACATCGGCATGGATTTGTCAGAGATCGAGGCTCGTTTCGGAACAGGATCACTTTATGGCAAACGTCTTGCTGGTTCCAGCGATATGTCTTTCTTATCTGTCGATGAATTGAAGGTCTTCAAAAAATTGACCGGAGGCGATGATGTGCATATGGAGTTCAAGGGGCAGCAGGCCTTTTCTGCTACATTTACGGGTATTCTCTGGTTCTGTACAAACAAACTTCCACGATTCAGTGGTGATAAGGGGGCATGGTTATATAGTCGTATCGTCCCCGTTTATTGCCCCAATGTCATTCCGCCTGAAAAGCAGGACAAGCAGTTGCTGGACAAAATGTACGCAGAGCGAGAGGGGATCGTTCAGAAATGCGTGAAGGCGCTGCAGACCGTAATTGCCAACGGCTACAAGTTCTCGGAACCGGAATCGGTTATTACTGCCCGAGAACAGTATCAAGCAATCAACAGCACCGTCATTTCCTTCTTCGAGGACTGTATGTGCCCCTGGCCCAACGGATCCATCGGCGGAAGCACCATCACCACAGGTAAGATCCATAAAGCCTACCTGTTATGGTGCCGTGAAAATAACAACGGGTACTCCAAACCAGCCAAGGAGTTCCGGGAGGAACTGGCTACACACCTCCATACCACCTTTTCCGATATGACTACCCGCATCCACGGCAATACCTATTACAAAGAATGGACCCTCACGAAGGATGCACAACAGGATTACATAAAATGAGAAGGGGCTTGCCGCTGGCAAGCCCCTTTCTCAACATGCATTTTATATGTCCAACAAAAAAGCCGCCCCGGATAGAAACCGGAAGCGGCCAAAGGAGTTATCTCAGCATTCTTCATCAACATAGAGGAACCATGCATCGACTTCTGTTTCCGCCAGTATAATATATCATTTGCTTTTTAATTTTCGATTCTGGAGTCGGTCACCCGTCTTCGCGAGCATATCTGTGATTTTCCCAGGGATCATACTGGGGCTCACCGCGATAGGGGCCTACATTCAGCTCTCCTGTACGGTGCCATTCTTCCAGGGCCGCTATGTATTCATTTGCCTCTTGCATCGAAAGCTCTGAAAAACTGAAGCAGAAATCTCTGGTTTGTCTTCCTACGTACTCCTGGACAAAGAAGAACGCATAAGTCAATGACTCCTTTGTATCTCCGTATGTCAACTCATAAAAAGATTCTCTGCAGTTCATAAGCGGATGCTCACAATGAAAATCCATCAAGTCGAACTCATCTGCTTCCATCGATGCTACCCCGTCGCGCCCGCAGTCGTATCCACATCCGAAAGTTTCTATCCAGCGGTTGTACGTATGATCATATTTCATTCTGTCTTCCCACATCATAGCGTCGTGTTCCTCCGAGGACCGCATATAGCGGTATCGCCCTGCACCATAGGGATTACCGTATTCTGTCATATTTTCCATCTTAAAATTCCTTTCTCTGTTCAATATCTAGCCGGTTGCCCGGCTATGCGCTGTTTTCTTACTGTCCTTAATTATCACTACCTGTGTTCTCATTGGGGACATACCAAAATACATCATCATCTCCTGCCGTATCCCGTTCTGCTTTGCTTGCACACTGGAAATCATATTCATTTCCATTTTCAAAGGGCTTAAATCGCACAAAAACATTTTGAATCGTCGCCGTAGGTGTATCCTCCCGGCTGAAGACACTGTAATCAAAGCCGACGATTTGATGGTCCTTGGAACATATCACACACGGAACCGAAGTTCTTTCACCATCGCTCCAGTCCACCTTCAAGTTTCCCTGGACGTCTCCGTCAGTAATATCACAACGTCCGCGCATCATCAAAGCCCGCTTGGCCAGGTTGATTGGGCCCCAACCACACAGAGCAACCATCAATGCTGTGGCATTGTTTTCCAGTAGAGCAACCATAACGTCATGCCCCTTTGTATCCCAATCTTCCCCGTCAGTTACAATCGCATCGTAAATAGATTCATAAAATGCTATCATCCGTTCCTCCGCATCAGGCCGCATTAGTTGGTTATGTACCCACTTGGGGTCAATGCGAGCCTTGTGGTCATGGAAATAATCGTGAAAATACTGGTAGAACAATTCTTGCCGTTCATAATTTTCCATTTGGGGACTGCATTTCTCGAAGAACTCCTGAATCGATATTTGGTTGCTGCACAGCTTGTTTACATTTGCGTCCTTCCACGTGTCAATAAGATAAAACATTGTTCTCTTTCCTTTCCTGCAGCCGGTTGCTGCATATCCATTTATCAATGTGTCCATCAATATATCAGAGCCAGTCTTTTGACGTTGGCCATTTGGGGGTGGCGCAGCTTTTGCTGCGCCATATACATCACGTGAATCTATGTCAAGCCACTTTCTTTTCTGCTTCCAGCAATTCACCAAGGGTTTTGTTCTCTAAAACTTGATTGCCATACTTAAGGATGATCTTGGTCATCACATCGATGCAGCGGTCAAATGTGGCATTGTATTCAGCGTTAGTATAGTACTTATCCATAGTTCCATATCCTTTACTTAAAATTCTTTACGCATGTACTATAAATTCAAATTCCATATTCAATTATCTATATTAAACCTCGTGCGGAGGTCAAAATATGCGCTTCAGGCGGCATCATTACCGTGACCAATATTCTAAATGCCCCGGTCACTGGGCAGAGCGTTTTTTCTATATCGTTGGTTCGCTTGTCACCACATAATTTCTTCCGCACCAATTTCAGTGCACATACGGTACTGCAGTCAATTACAATGGTCCATATGGGATTCATGCTACTGGCCCATCACTTTGTTGACCATCACAGTGTTACAAGCCTTCTGCAGTCCTCGATCCATTGCATTCCAGAGCGCGTCTGCCCACTGCTCATTAGGTTTGCCAGCATACATCAGCAAAAGTATGCAGGTAATAAAATCTCTGTAAGGAGTGCCGACAAGATGAATATTCTTTCTTGCTTTAGGTAAATCCAACTTAAAACTTACGCTGCGGGCAATAATGCGAATTATTTCCGCTGCCTGTTCATCTGTCAGATCTTGGCCAACCATGTACTTCTCAGCCATCATATCTCTAGGGAGCCATTCCAGCATCATCCATTTACTTAGCTTCCTTTTTTCCATTACTATTCTTTCCCGTCATTCTGGTTGTATGGTTTAGGATTTATTGTTCTGGTATGCTTAATCACGGTCACTGTATCCGGCAGAAAGTATGCCGGATATAAGCTTCTTATTCAGTAAACAGCGGGATCACGGGGGTAAATTCAGGACTATCTGAGGTGGGAGCCTTCTGCAAAAAGAAAGCCTTTCTCATATCTACCTTGGTTGCCTGGTCGATTACCTGGTGGATCACATGTGCACATTCCAAGCACACAATTGTGCCGTAGGGGCTTCCGACACCGTCCTTGCCTGTGTTGCGGCCACACACTGCACACTTGCGAATGCTATGATTCTTGTAGTTGTTATTCTTCTTAACCTTTCTCATAATGTTCTCCTTGATTTAGTTTAAATAAATTTCAGCCTGTTTCCAGCTGTTTGATTGACATATACTTGGCGACTCCGTTAGGGCCGCCGGAATGAGAAAAA
>CAYVTA010000111.1:0-6142 GCA_964454355.1 uncultured Eubacteriales bacterium
AGATCTCAATCATTTTTTCTATTTTCTTAGTCTCACATCTATTGTAACGCTACAGTCTTACTTTAAATTTTCTGCTTCCGCTATTGCAATCTGTTTAAAAAAATAGTATAATTAACTGATATAATATAATGTATTAACAGAGGATCGGTTATGGAATATAAAAACGACAAATACAAGAAGAGACCTTCACGAGACAGAGAAGAAAAGCCGGAAAAACAGGAAAAAACCGAAAGAGTGGAACGTGATGACCTTATTATCGGCAGAAATGCAGTAAGAGAAGCTCTTAAAGCTGAAAGACCTGCTGAATGTCTTATGGTACAACGAGGAGACAGAAAAGGTGCTGTTGCTCCTCTTGTTGCTCAGTGTATTGAGAAAAAGATTCCCGTCAAAGAGGTTGATGTTAAGAAGTTGGACTTTATGTGCGGTCACAGTAATCATCAGGGTGTCATTCTTATTGCGGCAGCTAAAGAGTATTCAACACTTGAGGATATCTTTGAAAATGCAGCAAGCAAGAACGAGCAGCCTTTTATAATAATTTGTGACGGTCTTGAAGATCCCCATAATTTAGGTGCAGTTATCAGAAGTGCGGAAGCAGCAGGAGCTCACGGTGTGGTTATTCCTTCAAGAAGAAGCACAGGGCTTGGATATACGGTAGGAAAGTCCTCTGCAGGAGCTCTTGAATATATGCCTGTTGCAAGAGTTACAAACCTTAATTCAGCAATTGATGAAATGAAAAAAAGAGGCGTGTGGGTCTATGCCGCAGATATGGACGGAAAACCCTATTATGAAACAGATATGTCGGGTGCAGTTGCGATTATCGTAGGCTCAGAGGGAAAAGGCGTTGGCAGACTTGTTAAGGAAAATGCCGATATTGTTGTGTCTATTCCCATGAAGGGACAGATAAATTCGCTTAACGCTTCGGTTGCGGCAAGTATTCTTATGTTTGAGGCAGCAAAGACAAGAAAATAAGGTAAAATATGAATTTTGATTTTACGGTGATGAAAAATGGCTGAAAAAAAAGTCAGCGGAAAAAATAAAAAAATTACGACCGGAAAACAGAATATTTCTATTTCTGCCAGGCGAAACGCTGATTATGATGCCTTTTTGGCTAAGTATGGACAGGAATTGAGAAAACGCAACACCCGGACCGTTCCTGAACCTAAACAGCATCAGCTCAGGGCTGATGAAATAGACAAGACTCGTTGCGGTGAAATCGATCCGCATACAACGGTAAATCCTGCGGCGGAACATCAAATACTTACCAAACGAACGGGACGCATCCTTTCCGATGATACGGGCTTTAAAGCCATGAGCTACAATGACCGATTTGAGCTAAAAGCAGAAATGCCTGAATTGGCCGATAATGACAGTATTGCAGCTGACAGCGGATTTGATGATTCTACCGTTCCGGGACAGCAGACTATGGCTGATATGGTTACAACCGCAGATGGTGAGATCGAAACATCCGTTCCTGTCGAAGCCCAAATAAGTGAAGATGAAAATCCTTTTTCAATCGCATATAAAGCATTGCGTGAAGATGTGGGGATGACTTTCGGTAAGTCTGAAAAGCTTAGGGCTATTGCGAGGACTGCTGCGGATGATGCCGGTATGGAGCCGGAAAGTCAGTTGAGTTTTCCTGCTTTTTCTCCGCTTTTTAAATTTCCGGAGGAAGAAGAAAAGAAAACTGTTTTTGGCAGAAAAAAAGATAAAAAATCAAAGAATGAATCGGAGGAAAAACAACCGTTTGATATAGATGAATCAGAAATTGTGACCTCTCACACGGAAAATGAAGATGTTGAAGAGACACCGGAAGAGTTGAATGAAGATTCGCTCGATAAAAAGCACAGAACACGACGTATTTTTGAAACCATTGGCAGTGAAGAGCTGCAGGAAACTGAACCTGCATTTGAAATGGCATCTAAATCAGATATACGATCAACACTTCGACATCTTACAAAAAATCGGAGAGTTGACTTGATAAAAACAGCACTGATTATTATATTAGGGGCAGTTCTCGGAGTGCTTACGGTGATTTTGAGTGAAGGCTCTGTGCTTGCTGTTATTTCTATGGTATTTCTTATTTTGTCGGGAGTGGTTTGCATAAAAGAGCTTGCCGATGGCGTAAGAGATATATTAAAATTGAAGTTGTCATATAATTTTGCAGGACTGCTTATTTTTGCAGTTGCAATTATTCAGACACTTTCTGCTTTGCTGTCCTCTTCGGGAACGGAAGCAAATTTTGCTCCGACTGCAATTTTTTCTTTTGTTCTTTTGACAGTACCTAAAATCTTGCTTGCTGACAATGCAAGATATACGGTGAAAATTATTTCCGGAAGCGGTGGAGTGTCACTGTTTAAACCTCTTTCAGAGGGTGGTATAGAAGGTTCCGTGCAGATGCAGTATGCTTCCGATGAAAGAGCTGTGCGCTGTTCTGTTTCGGCTGAGTTTTTAACAGGACTTATAAAAAAACTCACAAATGCAATTCCAAAGCCTTTTGCAGGTAATGCTGTATTTGTTATTTCTATTGTTTTGTCTTTGATCGTAGGTATTGCTTCCGGTATTATAAACGGCAGTTTTTACGGTGCCGTGACAGGCTTTAGCGGTATGCTTTTTGCATCTCTTCCCATCTCCTATACCATGTGTGCATCGTACTTGCTTCTCAGAACAAACAAAGGTCTTTCAAAGAATCGATCCGGTTTGATTTCTTATAAATCAGCCTGTTCACTTGTTGATACATCGGCAGTAGTTTTAAGTGATAATGATATAATTGAAGGGGTATCATGCTCCATTCATGATACAAAAACCTTCGGCAGAACTGACCCAAAAACAGCAGCTATGTGTTGTGCGGCAGTCATGAATTCTGCGAATATGCCAATTTTTGAAATAATGAAAAAAACTCTTGAGGATATTGATGATGGACTTCCTCAAGCAGATGATTACATTATAAGCAGCAAAGGTGTTGCTGCACTTTATGATAATAAAAAAATTCTTTTAGGTACAAAGGAATTTCTTACTGAAAATCACGTTTATGTTTCTGATGAAAATTTTGAGGAAAAATATGTAACCGGCGACAGAAAGCTTCTTTACCTTTCTGTTAACGGTGAGTTTTGTATGCTTCTTATTGTCAGTTATCATATAAAGAGAAGTGTTGCAAATTTCCTTAAATATATTTCCGGCAAGGGCTTGAAGATAATTATTCATTCCTGCGATCCTAACATAACTTCTGGATTTGTAGAGAAAAAATGCAGACTGCAAAAGGAATCTGTTATAAAAATTGAGGAGACAGAGACGGCATATTTTAAAGATAAAGCTTCAAAAATGGAGAGTTCTCTCCCGGCAGAAGTCTTTACCGACGGTAAAATTGCATCTCTTGAATTGCTTTTAAAAAATGCATTTACTCTTGAGAAATCCGCAAATACTCTTCCCGTGATAATGTTTATGCTTTCCGTGTTCAGTGCTTTGGCTGTTGCAGTGCCTGCTCTGCTTGGAAATATTGGCGTTGTAGGTAATGTGTATATTGTTATTTTGAGACTGATATCTCTGCTTTTGGGAATCGGAGTTCCCATATTACTTTTTAAAGAAAAATAAGGAGAATATACGATGATAGACTATATATTAAATCTGTTCAGCGGTGAACTTACATGGATTGATATTATTATTCGTGTTGGAATTGCTGTACTTGTGGGAATGGCAATCGGTATAGAAAGAGAGCTTTCCAATCATCCTGCGGGAATGAAGACCCATGCTCTCGTTTGTCTCGGAGCTGCGATAACAACCATGATATCTGCAGAGATGTGCTATTCTCTCATTGGAAATGAAGCTCTTGATGCGTCATCAAAGGTTGATATGTCTCGAATTGCTTCAGGTGTTGTGTCCGGTATCGGTTTTATCGGAGCAGGTGCAGTAATTAAGTCCAAGGATGGCTCTGTAGTTACGGGTATCACTACAGCCGCTACGGTTTGGGTCAGCGGATGTATGGGTCTTGCTATAGGTATGGGTTATTTTAAGATAGTAACCGTTGCAATGCTGGCTATTCTTTTTACTACCGTTATTCTTAAAGGCTTTGAAAGGCGATTCTTTAAACGTAGAGGAGTACGCTATATCGAAGTTATTACCGAGGACAGAGCAAACGCCTTGCCCACACTTGAGGATTATTTTGACCGCAAGCAGATAGTTGTTACTGCATTTGATTGCATTTGTGATTCAGAACGTAACACGGACAGTGACAAAAAAGTGTACACTTGCAGATATTTTCTGCGAATCCACAAGGGGATTCCTTTTAATGTTGTAATGCGTGACATTGCAAAAATGGATGAAATCACAGAAGTCTACGAGGCTGATCCGTCCGAAGCAAAAAAGAGAAAGTAATCGCAGACTTTCTCTTAAATATCACGGTAAAAAACTTTTTTAAAAAAAATTCAAAAAAAGGGTTGACATTTGAAAAAATTGTGATATAATAACTCATGTCTTCAGGAGATAACACTTCTGAAAAGTGAATATCCGGTGTCTTTGGCGCAGAGGTTCCACCTGTTCCCATCCCGAACACAGTAGTTAAGCTCTGCAGTGCCGAAAATACTTGGCTGGAAGCGGCCCGGGAAAATAGGGCGATGCCGGAACAATGATTCAACTGTCCGATAGGGCGGTTGTTTTTTTGCTTTATAGAAACACGTCATGGCATAAACCGTTTGTTGACAAACCTTTTGTTTGAATTGTTATACTATCAGTTAAATGATTTAAGGTGGTGAGAGTTAAATGTTAGCAGGATTGCAAAAACTTACTTTGCTTGATTATCCGGGCAAGGTGGCTTGCACTGTTTTTTTTGGCGGATGTAATTTCAGATGTCCTTTTTGTCACAATGCATCTCTTGTGACACACATTGACGCTCCGTCTATGAGCGAAGATGATTTTTTCTCTTTCTTAAAAAAGAGAGAAGGAATTTTAGAAGGCGTTTGTATTTCAGGCGGAGAGCCTACACTTTATTCACAGCTTCCTGAATTTGTTTCAAAAATCAAATCATTGGGCTATTCAGTAAAACTTGATACAAATGGATATAACCCTGAAATGCTGAAATATCTTTGTGAAAATGAGCTTGTGGATTACGTCGCAATGGATATTAAAAACTCTCCTGATAAGTATGCAGTAACGGCAGATCTTGAAAATTTTGATTTTAAAAGAATCAAAGAAAGTGCTGATTATCTGATGCACAGTCAAATGAATTTTGAATTCAGAACAACTGTTGTAAAGGAATTTCATGAAAACAGTGATTTTGAACAAATCGGAAAATGGTTAAAAGGTGATGAAAATTACTTTTTACAGTCATTTATTGATTCAGGAGATACTATTGCAACTGGTCTTAATGCACAAACAGAAGAATGTCTTGACCGTTTTTTGTCAATTTTAAAAGTAAATATTCCGAATGCTCATATAAGAGGTAAGTAATTCAAGATATTGTATTGTCATTTTCAACAAATTACAATATCTTGTATTTTTTGTATTGACAAATTTCAGTTGATAGTCTATACTTTTATACGCACTCGAAAAGCTGATTTATGTGAATATATAAAAATAGGAGAGAAAGAAATGTACACGGTTATCAAAAGAGACGGTAAGATTGCAGACTTTAATCTGCAAAAAATTTCCGACGCAATCAAAATGGCATTCGATGCTCTTGAAAAAGAGTATAACGACGATGTGATAGACTTTCTTGCACTTAAAGTTACTGCAGATTTTCAGTCTAAAATCAAAGACCATCAGATCGCTGTTGAGGATATACAAGACAGCGTAGAGTCAGTTCTTATTCAGGCCGGTTATGCAGACGTGTCAAAGGCATATATCCTTTACCGTCGTCAGAGGGAAAAAATGCGTAATATGCAGTCAACAATTCTTGACTACAAGGAGATAGTTGACAGCTATGTTAAGGTTACTGACTGGCGTGTTAAAGAAAATTCAACTGTTACATATTCCGTAGGCGGTCTTATTCTTAATAACTCCGGTGCAATCACTGCAAACTATTGGCTTTCCGAAATATATGATGATGAAATTGCAAATGCACACAGAAATGCGGACATTCATATTCATGACCTTTCTATGCTTACCGGTTCTTGTGCCGGCTGGTCCCTTAAACAGCTTATTCAAGAAGGTC
>CAYVTA010000112.1:0-6087 GCA_964454355.1 uncultured Eubacteriales bacterium
AAGCGCAGGAGGGGAACAAAAACAGTCCTGCGTGACTGTTTTTGTGTGGGGGAACTCTCGCCGGGGGTTCCCCGTTACATCACCGATAAATTATTGTTTGTTTGCAAATCATTAATATAAAGTTCGTTTATGTTAAAAAACAACTATGCAAAATCACCCGAGGATTTTCATCCCCGGGTGACATTATTTTATTAAATTTTACCCCTATTAGTTTTCAAGCTTAGCTGATTTTCTAAGAATCTTTCTTGCATCGGCAGCAGTAATTTTATCATTGCTGTCAACATCTGCTGCAATTGAGAAAACTCCCTCAAGAGTATCAATTTTTGCAGATGAACGAAGTGTAAGTCTTGCATCGGCAGCACTTATCTTACCGTTACCGTCGATATCTGCAGGAACAATAACTGTATATGAAAGCTCTCCAACTTTAATAACACAGCCTGTACCTACAAGTGCATCCTCTGCAAGCTCATTACCTTCAGCATCAAGAATCTTAACATCCTCATTTTCAAGCTGTGCAAGAATATCTTTCACGCTTGAACCGGCTGTAATTGTGGCATGATTCTTTTCGTTATCAACCTTCATATCGCTGTCAGCCTTAACAATAAGACCGATTACTGTTGTAACATCTGATTCATCCTCGCTTGCGGGTTCATCTGTTGCGGGTTCATCCGGAACAGCAGTTGTGGGTTCATCTGTTGTAGGTTCATCTTCACCGTTAAGATTCTCAAGACAAACATCACAGTTACCGTCTTCGTCTTCATCGACATGGTCACCGAAGTCCCATTCGTAAATATACTCATAATCACATTCTGTACAAGTATAAATCTCATAGGACTTCTCTATGCAGTTTCCTTCTACATAACCCCATCCAATATTATGTGAATAGCCGAGATAGTAAATCTCTGTTTCTCCGCATTCTGTACATAAATAAAGGTCATATGCCTCATCTGTACAGCTGCCTTCTACATATTCATACTCATAATCATGTTCATAACCGTAATAATATGTCTCAGAATATCCACAGTCAAAACAAGTGAAGACTTCGTAAGCTTCCTCTTCGCAACTGCCTGCAAAGTATTCACTTTCATATGTATGTTCAAAGCCGAGATCTTCACAATTAAATCCGTCTGTGTCAATCAGTCCATCAATATCTTCAAGACAAACATCACAGTAACCGTCTTCATCTTCATCGATATGTTCAGCTAAGACCAAATACCAAGTCTCTGTTTCACCACAATCAAGGCATTCATAAATTTCATAACCGTCTTCCGTACAAGTAGCATCTACCTCTTCAACAGGATTTTCATAATCAAAATTGTGAGAATAGCCGTAATACCAAGTATCTGTTTCACCACAGTCAAGACAAGTATATATTTCGTATGCTTCTTCAGTACAGCTGCCTTCAAAATATTCAGAGTTATCATAGTCCCAATTGTGAGAAGCTATATACATATATTCCTCTGTTTCACCACAATCAAGGCATTCATAAATTGCATAACCGTCTTCCGTACAAGTAGCCTCTACCTCTTCAACAGGATTTTCATAATCCAAATTGTGAGAATAACCGTAATACCAAGTATCTGTTTCGCCACAGTCGAGACAAGTATAAACAATATAAGACTCTTCGGTGCAGCCTCCTTCAAAGTACTCGGTAAACTCCAAATTGTGAGAATAGCCGTAATACCAAGTATCTGTTTCACCACAGTCAAGACAAGTATATATTTCGTATGCTTCTTCAGTACAGCTGCCTTCAAAATATTCAGAGTTATCATAGTCCCAATTGTGAGAAGCTATATACATATATTCCTCTGTTTCACCACAATCAAGGCATTCATAAATTGCATAACCGTCTTCCGTACAAGTAGCCTCTACCTCTTCAACAGGATTTTCATAATCCAAATTGTGAGAATAACCGTAATACCAAGTATCTGTTTCGCCGCAGTCGAGACAAGTTAAGACATCATAAGCCTCTTCAGTACAGCTTCCTTCAAAGTACTCGGTAAACTCCCAATTGTGAGAATAGCCGTAATACCAAGTATCTGTTTCGCCGCAGACGAGACAAGTTAAGACATCATAAGCCTCCTCAGCACAGCTGCCTTCAAAGTACACAGCATTATCCCAATCCCATTCATGATCGCAATCATCTGCAAAAGCGGCAACGGATGTAACCGATAATAGCATTGACAAAGCAATCAACACGCTTAAAATTCTCTTTGACATAATTTTCCTCCTTAAAGGTTTTTTATCTTTGCTCAATTCAACAAATTGAACTGATCACCTTAATTATACATATCCATGATATATTGTCAAGACTTTTTGTTGAAAATCACAAAAAAAAGTTGTAAAAATGTTTAATTTAAATTGTATTTTTCTCTTGACAACCGAAAAGTGATAAGCTATAATAAAGTCAAACAGTTGAACAGTTGTTCAATCATTCAAATATTGTGAGGTGTTTTTATGCAGATACATCAGCAAAGCGAAATGTACGACTGCAACGAGATACACAGCGAAGTTGTTGACCGAGTAAAAGAGGTTATGGAGGACACTGAAGTATTGTATGCCCTTTCCGATTTTTTCAAGGTCATAAGTGACAGCACAAGAATCCGTATCATGACCGCCCTCGACAGCGGTGAGATGTGTGTGTGCGATTTATCCGCACTTTTGGAAATGACTAAATCGGCAATTTCACACCAATTAAAAGTACTTAAGGATGCAAAGCTCGTAAAGTCAAGACGAGAAGGCAAAAACGTTTTCTATTCATTAAAAGATGACCATGTAAGACTTATTGTCGAAATGGGCATTGAACATATAAAAGAAATAGACTGAGGTGTATTCATTATGACAAAAAAAATCAAACTTATTGATCTTTGCTGTGCAAATTGTGCTGCAAAAATCGAAGAAAAAACATCAAAAATCGATGGTGTAAACTCTGTTAGCGTTAATTTCCTTACTGAAAAAATGATTCTGGATATCGATGAAACAAAAGCGGAAAGTATTTTTGCACAGATTGAAAAAATCGTACACAAAATCGAGCCTGACGTTAAAATGGAGATTAATTAATATGAAAAAAGAAATTTTGTTTTTAAGTGCATCAGCAATACTGTTGGTTGGAGCACTTTTAATCCCCGAAAGTCTTGCAACTGTAAAACTGATCTTATACATAGCTGCTTTTTTGTTAAGCGGATTAAAAGTTCTCATCAATGCCTTTAAAGGAATTATAAAAGGTAATGTTTTCAACGAAAACACACTTATGGCTGTTGCGGCAGTCGGAGCATTTTTTATCAAAGAATATCCCGAAGCTGTTTTCGTAATGATATTCTACCGTGTAGGTGAGATGTTTGAAGATTACGCTGTCAAAAAATCAAGGAAATCCATTAGTGAGGTTATGAATATCACTCCGGATTACGCAAATCTTGTTAAAGACGGAAAAACAACCAAAGTCGATCCCGAAGAAATCAAAATCGGTGACATTATTACCGTTGCCGCAGGTGAAAAAATCCCTCTTGACGGAATTATAATCTCCGGAAGCTCTTTTGTTGATACCCGAGCACTGACAGGTGAATCAGTACCGAGACGAGTCTGTGAAGGCGACACCGTATTAAGCGGCTGTATCAACTGCGAGGGTGTTCTCACTATCAAAGTTACAAAAGACTTTGAAGATTCCACCGTAAGCAAAATTCTGGAGCTTGTTGAAAACGCCTCTGCAAGAAAATCCTCATCTGAAAAGTTCATCACAAAATTTGCAAAATACTACACACCTGCCGTTCTTATTGCTGCTTTACTTTTAGCTGTACTGCCACCTTTGCTCATTGAGGAGGCAACATTTTCAGATTATATTTACAGAGCACTGTCATTTCTTGTAGTTTCCTGTCCCTGTGCCCTTGTAATCTCCGTTCCTCTCAGCTTTTTCGGAGGTATCGGCGGCGGTGCAAAACAGGGTATACTCATAAAAGGCGGAAACTTTCTTGAAATGCTCTCGAAAGCAGACACTGCAGTTTTTGATAAGACAGGCACACTGACAAAAGGTATTTTTGAAGTACAGTCAATTTATCCCGTTGACTGTTCACAGGAAGAACTTTTGGAAATTGCAGCATATGCAGAAAATATATCCTCTCACCCTATTGCAAAATCAATAATCACTGCATACGGCAGAGACATTGATATTTCAAAAATCACCGATTCTAAAGAAACCGCAGGATATGGTGTAAGTGTAGTAATCGGCGGCAAAACCGTCCTTGCAGGAAATTCCCGACTTATGCAGGAACAGAATATTGATTTTAAACCTGCTTCGGGCGGCACGGTTGTTTATGTTGCCGTTGACAAGTGCTTTAAGGGCAGCATAATTATTTCCGACACTATAAAGCCGGATGCTGAGAATCTTATTCCGTCACTGAAAAAAGCAGGAATAAATAAGACTGTTATGCTTACAGGCGACATGAAGTCTGCCGCTGAAAGCACTGCAAAAAAAATCGGCATTGATACTGTTTACAGCGAGCTTATGCCCGGTGACAAGGTAAATATTTTGGAAACAATAATGTCCGAAACAAAGGGAAAAACTGTTTATGTAGGTGACGGCATAAACGACGCCCCTGTTCTTGCTCGTGCTGATGTAGGCATTGCAATGGGTGCTCTCGGCTCCGATGCGGCAATTGAAGCGGCTGATATAGTAATTATGACCGATGAACCTTCAAAAATTGCAAATGCTGTAAAAATTGCAAAACGAACAATGCGTATTGCAAAACAGAATATCGTCATTTCAATTGCAATCAAATTAGCTATTCTTGCACTTTGTTCATTGAACATCGTAGGCATAGGTGTTGCGGTTTTCGGTGATGTAGGCGTAATGGTTCTTGCAGTGCTCAACTCTTTCCGAGCATTATCGGGAAAGGAGAAATAAATCATGTTATATATAGGATGTCATTTATCCGCATCAAAGGGATTTCTTGCAATGGGTAAGCAAGCTCACGCCATAGGTGCAAATACATTTCAGTTTTTCACACGTAATCCGAGAGGCGGTGCAGCAAAAACCATAGATGAAAATGATGTAAAAGCATATCTTGAATTTGCTGCAGACCACAATTTTGGTAAAATCGTAGCACATGCCCCCTACACTCTCAATGCCTGCGGAAAGGAAGAACGAGTACGGACTTTTGCTCTGGAAACTTTCAAAGATGACCTCCAAAGAATGGAATATGTACCCGGTAACTACTATAATTTTCACCCGGGAAGCCATGTGGGACAAGGAGCCGAAACAGGAATCGAACTGATTGCAGATATACTTAATCAGGTGCTTTACCCCGAAATGACGACAACAGTTCTGCTTGAAACAATGGCGGGTAAAGGCAGCGAGATTGGCAGAAGCTTTGAAGAACTCAAGGCAATTATAGACAAAGTTGAACTAAAAGACAAATTAGGTGTATGTCTTGATACCTGCCACATCTCCGACGGCGGATATGACATAATCAGTCAACCGGAGGCTGTTCTTGACGAGTTTGACAAGGTTATTGGCATTGACAGGCTGAAGGCCATTCATCTCAACGACAGCATGAACCCCATAGCTGCCCACAAGGACAGACACGCCAAAATCGGAGAAGGACATATCGGTTTTGATGCTCTTATGAAATTTATAAAAATGCCGCAGTTAGAGAGCTTACCGATAAATCTTGAAACACCCAACGAAATTGACGGTTATGAAAAAGAAATTGCAATGATAAAACAAGCGTTCTACACTGAATAAATGCAATTCATGCAAGCAAAACACTTAGCAAAAAGAGCACATTTGTCGGGACAGACAAGTGTGCTTTTTACAAATGGGCTATATAAAGATTTCAACAATACAAATGCCGACTTTCCTGCCGGGCTCATATCTGAATTTACAGGAATACTTAAGAAAAATATGCTGCTGATGCGAAATAAAAATTACACACATTCACATCAGCAGCATATTGCACAGAAAGCTATTTCACTTTCTGAAGGGCAAATTTGTTAAGAAAAAACGACGTGTAAAAACACGTCGTTTTTTCTGGCGGAGCAGGAGAGACTCGAACTCTCGCGCCGGGGTTTAGCCGACCTACGCCCTTAGCAGGG
>CAYVTA010000113.1:0-6086 GCA_964454355.1 uncultured Eubacteriales bacterium
TTTATCAGTAAGGTCT
This sequence comes from uncultured Eubacteriales bacterium, assembly GCA_964454355.1. Taxonomy (GTDB): domain Bacteria; phylum Bacillota; class Clostridia; order Oscillospirales; family Acutalibacteraceae; genus UBA1081. The sequence continues at coordinate 17 of CAYVTA010000113.1, forward strand.
AAAATCAGATTCTTATCTTCCAATAATTCATTGATATTTGTTCCATATAAATGCGATAATTCAAGCAATATTTCAATGCTTGGTAATGCAGCTCCGCACTCCCATTTTGAAACTGCCTGCGGTGTAACACAAAGCCTTTCAGATAACTCCGCTTGTGATAAGTTCATTTTTCTTCTGAATAAGGCTATGCGTTTACCAAAATGAATTTGGTTTATCATAAGTTACGCTCCTTTCAGTGATATTTTCAGTATAGCAATATTGCTATAAACATAAAAGCGATGTGTATTTTATGATTTCACAAATACAACAACTTTAAGTTGTGTTTACAACTTAAAGAAAAATCATTTACAAGTAAATTATACAACTCTATATCAAACAAATCAACTTGCTTTGTTTCCTTATTATTTGTATTGAATAATTCTTGTATAACTTGAATTCTGTTCACTTAATATGTTATTGTTTTAATGCAGAAAGCTTGCTATTATAGTATTAAACAATAAAGAATAAAGAGGTGAAAAAAATGACAATATGCCTGAGTGAAAATATTAGAAGATTAAGACAGGAAAAAGGCATCACACAGGAAACACTTGCAGATTTTTTAGGTGTTACTTTTCAAAGTGTAAGCAGATGGGAACGTGGAGATGGTTATCCGGACATAACTTTACTTCCTTTAATATCATCATTTTTTAATGTTTCAGTTGACGATTTGCTGGGTGTCAGTAAAGTACAGAATGAACAACAACTCAATGCTTACCTTGAACTTTATGATACAATGAAGTTGAAAGATTTACCATTTGTTTTCAATGAGTATAAAAAAGCTATAAAAGAATTTCACGGGGATTTTCGCATTATGGTTCGATATATGCACCTTTTGCAAGAAGTGAGAATCCGTACTCTTTCTATATCTGAAATACTTTCAGGAAATTATCAAAAAACATCAGAAGAGATATCAAAAATATATGACAGCATTCAAAAACACTGCACAGAAGACAGTATAAGAATCTGGTCAAAAACAATTATGATTTCACATTTATTGTGGAAATATGACTGTATTTGCAATGAAGATGGGAAATTCGGTGTTTATGAAGAATTCCTGCAACAAGCAAATGATATCATAAACACTTTGCCTACAATGTGTAATTCAAGAGAAATAATGGCTCTTGACAGAACGGATTATTATGCAACTCATAAAAACACTCTTGAAGAATTGGTGTTTCTGCTTCATGAAGAGCTTTTTGGTTATTGTTTAAATTGTTCTGCAGAAAAGCGATTGGTTCAATATGAAAGTTTGCAAAACCTTTTGAATTTAATTTATCCTGATGGTAGCTTTGGTAAAAACTGTTATAACAGACTCTATAATCTTGGTTACTTGGGTCATTTGTATCATCAGGTTGGCAACGATGAAAATGCACTGAAGTATCTTCAAGAAGCTGCAAAGTATGCAAAGGAACTTGATGATACAGCCGATGTTTCGGGAAAAGCAAAAAGATTTTACAATTACGGAACTATGCATCGTGAAACGACCGCATCGCAATTTATGAAAATTGTAATATCAGAGCATTATCCTTTATCAGAAGATTTTAAAGAAAAAGAGGAATTCAAAGAAATAATTGAACAACTTAGCAAAGATTGAAGATTTAATAAAATCTGTAGTGCCGAGTAGAGTTAAATTCTCTGCTCGGTATTCTGTTATTTAATAATCCAAATTGTTCATTTACCCGCAAAACAAATCAATCTGAATACATATCCTCGTGCTTACAGTCTAAGTGCGAGGATTTTTTATCCCAAAAAATTCAAACAAAGGAATTGAAATTACGTTATAGCAAAAATGTAAAACAACTTTTTAAATCTCAAAAATCTAAATCTGAAAAATAAAACAAAAAAAAGTGAGTATTCACTTGTGTTATGAATACTCACTATGGTGCGAGAGACGGGACTTGAACCCGTACGGGATTACCACACGCCCCTCAAACGTGCGCGTCTGCCGATTCCGCCACTCTCGCATTTCCGTTCGGAACAGTTAGCATTATAGCAAATGAAACCGTATTTGTCAATACTTTTTTTGAAAAAATTAATATTTTTTTGAATCATTTTAAAAGTTGTGTTTTTCCCTCTTGTATCATGATTAAAAATATTATACAATATATATAAACAATGAAAAGGACTGAAATTATGAAAAGATTTGTTTCAATTTTTATTTGTGTAATTATGCTTATTATTCCTGTTACTGTTTTTGCATCGGATTGTCCGGCAGAGACTCTTATAATGATGGGTGACGTTAATCTTGACGGAAAGGTTAATGCTTCTGATGCCAGACAGACGCTTAGAATTGCCGCTAACCTTGACAGTAAGGACGGCATTGATATATTAAGCATTGATACGGATGCGAACGGCTCTGTTACTTCTGCCGATGCAAGAAACATTCTCAGAAAAGCTGCAAGCCTGAGTGAATTTACTTACGGATTTGACGGCAACGGACTTGCAAACTCACTTAAGGCACTTAAAAATAAGAAGTATTCCATGAGTGCATCATATGAGGACATGACCTTTACAATGGTCGTTGACGGTGATAATATTCATCTTATAACTTCCGGCTATGATATTTCAGGCGGTTCACTCAATATGGAAAATATCGGCGTACTGGTAAATGACGGAAAACTCTACATGACATACACATACGCAGGCTCTGATATTGCAATGTTTGTGCCGGAAAGTATGTATGAAGATTTTGAGATTGACCTTGACACTGTTTATGAATTTTCCGATATTATAAGCAATATGCTTCCCGATGATTTCGGTTCACCCGAAAAGGTGGAGGTAGATGGCGAGACAATGTATTGCTATGCTGTAGACGGTGAATACAATACTGCTATTTATGTTGATTCTCTCGGTTGTGTCAAATCAATAGCTGAGCTTTCCTCATCCGACAGCTCCAATGCCGTTGTGATTGACAATTTCTCAGCGGATATAGGTGTAAATTATTTTGATATGAGTAGATTTTCAGTAATGTAATTAACTTGTATCACTTCATAAATTATTTTGCATAAAAATAAAATGGGATGTGAAAAAACCGAGTTTTTTACATCCCATTTTTTTACTTTATAGGAAACTGCGTTTCCATAAAGTAAAAAAATTATATGTCCCGCCGTCGTCGCAAACTTCGTATCAATCGTTTTTGTTCATTTATTTAGTAGGAATAAGTTTTTCCTTACCGCCCATATAAGGACGAAGAGCAACAGGAATGTTTACACTGCCGTCTGCGTTAAGGTTGTTTTCAAGGAATGCTATAAGCATTCTGGGAGGAGCGACAACAGTATTATTAAGGGTATGAGCAAGATATTTGCCTTCCTTACCCTTGACCCTGATTGAGAGTCTTCTTGCCTGAGCATCGCCAAGATTTGAGCAGGAACCGACTTCAAAATATTTTTGCTGTCTGGGGGACCATGCTTCAACATCAATGGATTTAACTTTAAGGTCAGCAAGATCGCCTGAACAGCATTCAAGTGTTCTTACGGGAATATCCAGTGTTCTGAACAGGTCAACAGTGTTCTGCCAAAGCTTATTAAACCACTCTTTACTATCTTCAGGTTTACAAACAACAACCATTTCCTGTTTTTCAAACTGATGTATTCTGTAAACGCCTCTTTCCTCAATACCATGAGCACCCTTTTCTTTACGGAAACAGGGGGAATAGCTTGTAAGAGCAAGGGGAAGCTGTTCCTCATCGATCATCTGGTCAATGAACTTACCGATCATTGAATGCTCGCTTGTTCCGATAAGGTAGAGATCCTCGCCCTCGATTTTGTACATCATTGCTTCCATTTCAGCAAAGCTCATAACGCCTGTTACAACGTCAGAACGAATCATAAATGGAGGTACAACATATGTGAAGCCTCTGTCTATCATGAAATCTCTTGCATATGAGATAACAGCGGAGTGAAGTCTTGCAATATCACCCATAAGGTAATAGAAACCGTTGCCTGCAACACGTCTTGCAGAATCAAGGTCGATGCCGCAGAAGCGTTCCATAATGTCAGTATGATAAGGAATTTCAAAGACGGGAGTTACAGGGTCACCATACTTTTGAACCTCCACATTTTCTGAATCGTCTTTTCCTACCGGAACACTCTCATCAATAATGTTGGGAATGATCATCATTATCTTTTTGATTTTTTCACTCAGTTCAGTTTCTTTTGCTTCACAGGCAGTAAGCTGTTCGGCCTGCTGAGCAACAATTTTCTTTGTCTGCTCTGCCTCGTCTTTTTTACCCTGAGCCATAAGAGCACCTATCTGCTTTGATATCTTGTTTCTTGATGCTCTGAGGTTGTCCGCTTCAAGCTTATTTGCTCTGTATTCCTTATCCAGCTCAATAACTTCATCAACAAGAGGAAGCTTGCTGTCCTGGAATTTCTTTTTGATGTTTTCTTTAACAACATCGGGATTTTCCCTTAAAAATTTAATATCGATCATTTCTATATCTCCTTATTCCTCAAAAAGCTTTGCAAGCTTGGTGAGGTCTTCTTTGTCAAAAAATTCAAATTCCAGCTTTCCGCCTTTACCGCTCTCTTTGACAGTAACTTTTCTGCCGAGAATATCAGAAAGTGAAAGCTCAACCTCACTGTAAAAGGTATCACGCTTTTTAACCTTCGGAGGCTGTTTTTCTTTGTAGGAATTGAGCTGTTTTACAAGCTTTTCCGTCTCTCTTACAGACAGCTTACGGGTTATGATATCCTCTGCCGTTTCTTCGATAAGTGCTTTATCTTCCAGAGAAAGAAGTGCCCTTGCATGACCGGCAGAAAGAAAGTCATCACTGACAAGACCTCTTACCTTTTCAGGGAGATTCATAAGTCTTAATGTGTTTGTCAGTGCGGAACGGGATTTGCCCAATTTCTGAGCTGCCTGCTCTTGAGTGAATCCGTGTTCTTCAATAAGACGGCTGATACCTTCCGCCTCTTCAATAGGATTCAGGTCTTCACGCTGTAAATTTTCAATCAGGGCAATAACAGCGACTTCTGAATCGGTCAGGGCTCTTATAATTACAGGAACTTGTGTAAGACCTGCAATTCTGGAAGCTCTCCAACGTCTTTCACCTGCAACAAGCTGATAGCTGCCGTCAGGCAGAGGTCGTACTATAAGAGGTTGTAACACGCCGTGTTCTTTTATACTTTCTGACAGTTCAAAAAGTGCATCGTCATCAAAAAACTGTCTGGGCTGTTGCTTATTCGGTTCAATATCGCTCAGCCTTAAGGTAACGATATTTTTTTCATCTGCGAGCTCTTCGACGGAGTTATCCACAAACAGTGCATCCATTCCACGTCCGAGACCGCCCTTTTTAGGTGGCATTTTTATTTTCCTCCCACATATAAAACGATAATATATATGAGTATTATATTAAAAAAAAATGCAATTGTCAATTTGTTTGTATGCTGAATTTCAATTTGTACGTAAATTTGCTGAATTTCAAATAAAAACCGCCGTCATATGACAGCGGTTAATTTAGTATGTTACTGATTTTCTTCTTTCTTTTTCTTTGCTTTGGGTGAAGTTGTGTAGTTAAGTGCCATAACAACAAGAATAATCACCGCAGTAACGACGAATATGCCAAGCATACCCTTGCCCATAATAGGCAGTGCATTAAGTAAATATTCCAGATTGATTTCCATAATATTACCTCCTTATCTTACAAGAGACAGGATAAGACCGCCGGCGATAACCGAAGCAATCTGACCCGAAACGTTAACACCTACAGCCTGCATAAGCAGGAAGTTCTGAGGATCCTCCTTGAGAGCCATTTTGCTGACAACTCGTGAGGACATGGGGAATGCCGAGATACCTGCCGCACCGATCATGGGGTTTATCTTCTCCTTGAGGAAAAGGTTCATGAGCTTTGCAAGCATGATTCCGCCGAATGTATCGAAAATGAATGCGAAAAGTCCGAGACCGAGAATAAGAAGAGTCTCACCTCTGAGAAATTCAGATGCTGTCATTCTGGAAGCAATCGTAAGACCGAGGAATATTGTAATAAGGTTTGCAAGAACGTTCTGTGCAGTATCTGAAAGAGACTTAAGAA
>CAYVTA010000114.1:0-6068 GCA_964454355.1 uncultured Eubacteriales bacterium
TTACATCGCAGATAAATTATTGTTTACTTACATATTAAGACAAAATATTCATAATGATATCTGTATTATATTACAGACAGCTTATATATCGGAGGAATGAAAATGCAGGTCTTGTTTATGACTGAAAAGGAAACATTGACCGTATATCTCAGTGGAGATATCGACCATCATACATCTGTACAGATGAGGGAAACAATTGACGCACAGATGCATAAACTTATGCCAAAAGAATTACGACTTGATTTCCGTGATGTTAATTTTATGGATTCATCGGGTGTGGGGCTTGTTATGGGCAGATACAAAAATGCTGCTGTGTACGGTTGCCGTGTTACGGTATGCTCAATGCCGGAAAATGTCAACAGAATAATGAAAATGTCAGGACTTGAAAAAATAATCACATTTGAAGAGGATTGAAAAAATGAAGATTTTAAATGAAATCAAAATTACCGCAGATGCAAAAAGTATAAACGAAGGTTATCTCAGAGTCGCAGTAGCAACTTTTGCTTCTCAGCTTGACCCTACGGTTGAAGAATTGTCAGACATAAAAACAGCAGTCAGTGAAGCTGTGACAAACTGTATCGTACACGCATACAGAGCTTCAAAAGGAAAAATTTACATAACCGCAAGACTTTGTGACGATCAGCAGATGATAATAAAAATTCGTGATACAGGAATAGGAATTTCAGATGTAAAAAAGGCAAGGGAACCGCTTTATACTACAGGCGGTGACGATCGCAGCGGACTGGGATTTTCTGTTATGGAATGTTTTTCGGACAGGCTGAAAGTGACTTCAAAAGAAGGCAAAGGAACAACGGTTACAATCTATAAAAGGATTCGGGGAAAGTGTGTTAATGAACCGTGATAATGAGCAACGTAATCAATTGGTATCGGAAAATATGGGGCTTGTGTATGCCTGTGCAAACCGTTTCAGAGGCAGGGGAATAGAATTTGATGACCTGGTACAGTCAGGGTGCATAGGGTTGTTAAAAGCTGCACAGGGCTTTGATGAAACGAGAGGCTTTATGTTCTCAACTTATGCCGTTCCTGCAATAATAGGTGAAATTAAACGTATATTTCGTGACGGCGGTGCAGTCAAAGTCGGCAGAAGTGATAAGGAAAAAGCAAGAAAACTGATAGCTTTGAAGGATTCTATGAGCAAGGAATTAGACAGAGAACCTACTGTCAGTGAAATCGCTCAGCGAGCAGGAATGCCTGTTAATGAAGTATCACAGTTGTTGTGTGCAATGCTGCCTGTGTTATCCCTAACTATTGATGATGACAGTGATGGGAATGCAGAAGTTGATGTAACATTAGGCGATCCGACCGAAGAAATGGGGGATTCCATTGCATTGAAGGCTGCGGTAGAAGCCTTGGATGAGCGTGATAAAAAACTTGTTGAGTTTCGATATTTTGCAGGACTTACGCAAACCGTAACAGCGGAAAAATTGGGAATGACTCAAGTACAGGTTTCTCGTCGTGAAAAAGTGATTTTGCAAGAGTTGAGAAGAAAGCTTGGATAATTATTTTACTTTATGGAAACGCCGTTTCTTATAAGGTAAAAAAGCGGAGGCACTTTCATAATGAAGTGTCTCCGTTTATCATTGTAAAATGTTATTTTTTACGGTGTTTTTTTCTTAAGATGACAGCTATTACACATATCATCAAAGCAATGATTGCAAAAATCAATATACATATAAACACATTGTTCCAACTGCTTGTATCAGCGATCTTGCCTAAAAGCGAAGTACTGAGCGTACTTCCTACATAGCAGAACGTGTTTAGCAATCCAGCTGAAAGTCCGGAGTCTATTTTATCCCTTGAATAAAGAGGAACAATGCTTGTTATTACATTGTTTACAGATGCCATCATACAGGCGGCACCTGCAAATAATATCAGTGTCAACGGTGCAAAGCGGAGATTTAATGTTACAATTATTAGCAATGCAAGTATGACTGTAATCAGATAAAATCCACCGTTAAGAATGTTCACATCCTTTTGCTTTTCGTGCAAAATCTTTACAATTGTAGCACCGAAAATCGAAATAATAGGTAAAAGAAGCGTTACAATTATTGAAATTGAAGAGCTTACGCCAAATTCTTCTTTCAGAATTGAGGGAACCCATGTTGTAATACCGTCTTTGATGAATCCGTTAGCAACAGCACAAACAAAAATGACTATCAGTGAAAAGATAAACGCAGATGTTATATTCAGCTTTTTTTTCTCTGTTGTTGATACAGATTCCTTTGTATTCGCACCGCCTTTTATGCTTGACATTCCGATAAACCAGATAATGGCAACTGTACCCACGACAGCAGCAGAAACATAGAAAATCACAGTCCAATCAAGCTGTAGAGCAGAAAATAATGCTGCAAGACCGTATGCACCGAATGTGCCTGCAGCAACGGTTGTACTCATGACCATAACAGCTTTCGGCAGTTTTTCATCCGAGAGTGAATCGGAAAGTGTCTTTATTAATGAACTCCAAAGAATAGACTGAAAAACTCCGTTAAAAAACCAAAGATATTTCATTATTTCTACGCCTGAAGAGAAAATCATAAGTATGTTTATTATTGCTGACATACCCAGTGCAAGCGTTACGGAGTATTTTGTGTTATATCGTTTTGACAGCAGTCCGTTCACAAGCTGACCTGCACCGTAAGCAAAAAAGAAAAATGAACTTACTGTACCGGCGGCTTCTTTTGTTGTGCCGAGCTGGGAAAGAATCTCAACCATTGATGCATTGTAATTAAGTCTTCCTATGTATGCAGATGTGTACGCAGCCCAACAAAGAAATATGAGAAAATTTGACTGTTTGTTACTTAATGAAGTTTTCATTTAGCTTTCTTCTTCCTCTTTTTTTTGTTAGGTAAGTAGTTACTTTTTGCAACGGAAATGAGCAATCCTGCAATGATAAGTCCTGCTCCGAGAAATAGCTGCCATGTAAGAGTCTGACTTTTTAAGAAAAAGTAAGAGAAAATTATAGTTACAAGAGGAGTTCCATATATGTATGTAGTCGCTTTTACAGGCCCCAGTGTATTGGTTGCATGGCTCCATGTAAGGAAGCATATACCTGAAGCACACAGACCGAGATAAAGAATGTTGAATAATGCTGTAGTGTCGGTGAGCAAGATTTTATAGTCCTGAATATCAACGTTAAATATAAAAAGAGCGGGAATCATAAAAATTAGTCCATACATAAAGATTCGCCTTGTTGTTTGAATAACATTGTGACCGTATGAGCCGATTTCTTTTGAAAGCAGTGAGTAAAGTCCCCAAGCAAATGCGGAACCGATTGCAAACAACGCACCTTTTACATTGATATCAAATGAAAATCCGTCTTCAAAAGTAACAAGAATAATTCCTGTGATTGCAAGAATAAATCCGATAAAAAAATTAAGTTTCGGTTTGTCTGCTTTTTTTGAGAAAATAGAAAGTATACCGCAGAAGAACGGTGATGTTGCAAATATAACACTTACATTTGCCGCTTTTGTGTATTCAAGGGCGATAATTTCAAGGAAAAAATACAACGTAACACCGAAAAGTCCCGCAATTGCATACATACTTTCTCTTTTTATGCTTTCAAACTTAAGTCTTGGCGGATAAATGATGTTAAGGAGAATAAATGCGAGAAGAAATCTGCAAATGATTACTTCTGCTGATGACAGACCGCTTTGAAGCAGTTTTGTTGAGGATATGACTGTTGTTCCCCACACTATAATTGTAAAAAGTGCGGCAAGATGCCCCGTGAATTGGTTTGTTTTCATATTTTTACATCTCCGTATTGTAAGTCAAAAGAATTATACCACTGAAAAATAACATATGCAATATATTTTTTTTAAGCATAATACAAAAATATATATAAAAACATCTTGAAAAATTATCCACTTTGTTGTATTATTATTGTGTATTATTGAAAGGAGGATAGTTGCATGTCAAAAATAAAGACTATTATCAGTGTTCTCATGTCGATTGTCTATATTTTTATAGTTCCTGTCGGAGAGAGTTGCAGTTTCATGATAAACAAGAGTATTACTATTGAAATTGATGAAAGTAGTGAATATCAGACTTTTAACGGTTTTGGTGCTTCTGCAGCCTGGTGGGCTCAGAATGCAGGTGATTCCGTGTATGCTGAAGACGTTGCAAAATTGCTTTACAGTGAGGAAGGACTTGCACTCAATATTTATCGCTATAATGTGGGCGGCGGTGAAGCAGATAATCCTGATGCTCGTATAAGCGGTTCGAGAGCTACTGAAAGCTTTTATGTTTACAACGAGGAAACCGGTGAATATGAATACGATTTTACCCGTGATGCGGCAGCTCAAGAGATGCTTGATCTTTGCCTTTCTTATGGATGTATAGATACTGTTGTTCTTTTCGCTAATTCACCTCATTATTCTATGACTTCATCAGGTTCTGCAACAGGCGGATATGAAGAGTATTTCTCAAACCTTCCGTCAGAGAATTATGAAGCCTATGCAGATTATTTCCTTACCATTACGGAATATTTCATTGAAAAAGGTGTTCCTGTTAAGTATATAAGCCCTATTAATGAGCCTCAGTGGTCTTGGGGCGGCGACTGGGTAGGACAGGAAGGCTGCCATTATGAGAAAGAAGAAGTTGTTGCACTTCTCAAGGTTTTTGCACAGAAAATTAAAGCGAGTGGGCTTGATGTAAAGCTCATGGGCCCCGAAAGCGGTGAAATAGGAGAAACGACTGAATGGTACTTTGATGCTCTTTACAATGATGAAGATATAAGTGAAGTTCTCGGCTCTCTTGCTTATCACAGCTATTGGAGTGATGATAATGCATGGGGCAAGTCCTGCTTCGGAGATATTATTAAAGAAAAGTATTCAGATATTAGCGTTGACATGACAGAGTGGTGTGAATTACCCTGTACGCATGATATCACAGATTTTGAAGGTGCATTGAAGATGGCTACTGTCATCGCACAGGATATTACACTTTCAAATCCCAATTCTTGGTCTGCATGGGTCGGCGTAAATAATTATGCAATCGGTGAAGACGGAAAAATGTATTCAGACGGTCTTTTGGTTGCAGATGATGAGTTTACAGAGCTCTATGTTGCTGCAAGATATACTGCTTTGGCACATTTTTCAAAGTATATTCCTGCCGGCAGCACCAGAATTTATTCAAATGCAAGCCGACTTCTCGGGTTTGATATTGTATTGAGCGACTATCAGACTTGTGCGTTCAAGACACCGGAAGGAAAGGTCGTTCTTGTCATTATTAACAATAGTGATAATGACACGAATGTTGCTGCAAATCAGTTCTTCGGCACAATGGAGGTTATTTCCTCCACTGCTGACGCACAACTTCAAACTGTTTACAGCGGCAAAACAAAGCTTTTTGTTGAGTGTCCTGCAAACAGTATAACAACTGTAATTTATGGATAAGGAGAATCCGTTATGAAAAAATTTTTATCAATTCTTTTAAGCATTGTAATGGTACTAACCATTTGTGTTCCTGTATTTGCGGCGAACGCAGATGTCGATTACGCAATTACAAACCCCTATGATGATGTGGATTGGAGCACTTATAACACATATAAGGCTGACCTTCATTCCCACACAAATGCTTCAGATGGTGATAACACACTCAAAGAAATGATTGAAAGACACTATGAGCTCGGTTTCGATATTCACGCAATCAGTGACCACGGTACAACAAGCTATAGCTGGACTGAGCCTAACTATCATCCAACAATCAAGCTCTTCATGATGGTTAAAGAGGGCAAATCCAATATCGTTTCTCTTAACGAAAGCGGTACTGCTTCAAACGGCAACAGCTATACTGTTGAAACAGTCAACGGTGACGACTACTACACCCAAGAGGGCGGTCAGTCAATGCTTCGTGTGCCTTACGCAAACGAGCAGAACCCCACATCCTTCAACAATGCTCATGTTAATACATGGTTTGTAGATTACGGTAACGGACGTCTCGGCGGCACAAGCGATTATGAAACAATTATCAGTGCAGTTGATGAGCTCGGCGGTGTTTCAGTTATCAACCATCCCGGTGAGTACACAAATGCAAGAGATGAGCTTTAT
>CAYVTA010000115.1:0-5872 GCA_964454355.1 uncultured Eubacteriales bacterium
GGGATTGGGCTATCGCCGTCCGTGGTGCCCAAAGCCTGGATGGTCTGGGCCACGACCTCCACATGGAGGGTGTAGTCCTCGTCCGGCGCGTCCGCAAGCTGGAAGCACAGCTTGATCAACTCCGGAGTCTCTCCGTCGGTAACCATCGTCTTCAGGTAATAGTAGCCGCCGTGGTAAAACCAATCACCATCGTTCCAGTCCAGGTAGTAGTCGCCGCTGTCCACGTACTGACCAGCCTCCGGCATTTTCCAGTGGATCTCGCCCGCTTTATTCTGCCAGGTCGCCACGATAGCCGCACGGACATAGACCGCGTAGCCGAGATTTCCCACGTCCACCCGGACATTACGTTTTTCCGTGCCGGTAAATTCCTCCCGGATCACAGGCTGAACAGCCACATCCGGGGTGAATGTGTTGGTCACTGGGTCGGAGTTGGTAGACAGATAAGCGTATGCTGTGCCGACTGAGGATACCAGCAGCACCCCTGCGATCAGGACCGCGGCAATTCTTTTATGTTTCCGTGAGCTCATCTGCCCACCTCCTTTGCGTTAGTTGTCGCCTGTCGAGGATGACTTCTCCATCACATTTTCACAATAGACCTCGCCGCCCAGCCAGTCGGAGCCGACATTGGTGTAGTTATAGGTCATGGTATACGTTTTCTGCTCCGTCAGCAGAATCGAATAAGCTGGAGAATCTACCACTTTCGTTCCGTTTGTGACATCACTCAGATCGTAACGGTAGCTCCAGTCGGTCAGGGGTGTGACCTGATAAGTACCGGCATACAGGCCTACTGTGCCATCCACATCGCCGATGGTGGCGCTATTGCTTCCCTTGACGGCAACGATCAGCTCGATGCAGTTTCCGGTACCTTCCAATTCCATGGGGCCCATGACCTTATACAGGACGGTGTCGTTCGCATCCACGCCCGTGTTGGTGATATTGAGCGCGGTTTTGGTAGGCTCGTAGTAGAAGCTGATGACGTTCTCTGCTTCATTGGTACCGATGGTGATGCTCTTCGCGATCATCGTGTCCGTAAGGCTGTACTGAATACCGGCAAATGTCTGCGTTTTTTCAGGATCCGTCAGTGTCTTGGTAACAGTCGCGCCATACATCCCGGTTAGACCCGTGTCTTCCTTCAGGAGTGCATCGGTATCCTTCACCACATAGCGAATGGTGTAGGCATAGGAATTGCGGGTGTAGTAAAGGTTCAGTTCCAGTATCCCGCCAGTCGCGATTGTGCCGGTGGCCTCCTGATTGTTCCATGTAAATCCGGTAAAAGCTTTCAGGTAATCCGATGCATTGATCGTTGTACCGTTTTCCGCCGTACCGTAGATGTAATCCGTCTGCACCGCATAGTCGGTTCCATCCAGATCTTGCAGACGGTAGCGGATCACATAGGCGCCGGTGGTGTCTGCCTTGACATAATAGAAGGTGATCACGTTATCCTCATCATTCGCAGACAGCACCAGCCGCTGGGAAAAGGTCTGGGGAAGGTAGGTTTTCCCATCCACTGTCAGAGGCTCCGCAAACTCCGTAACAATTGCGGAAGATACGGGCCCCTTCTCCTCTGTTTTCAGCACGGTCCCGGTGGCCGCATCCACATGCCGCACCGTATACGATACCTCCGGCCTCTGCTGGTAAATGAAAATTGCCGTGTTGTTGGCAGCGTCCTCCACCATCAGGATAGAAGCAGAACTTTTATCGGGGTAATAGCCGGTTTGGTAATCCCCATAAAGCTGCGCTCCGGTCTTGGCGGAGAAGGTTTTGGTGGCGCCGGCAAAGAGATAGCCCGTGGTAGGTTCCGCGATTTCCGTGCCGCCCTCCAGCCGGTAGTACACCGTGTAGGTGGTAGAGGTAGTGGAGGACCACTCCGCGAACAGGTCCATATTCTGCTGTACGGGCATGGAACTGATGTTGAAGGCCATCTTCTCGCCCCGCTCGTTGTAATAGAACCAGCCGATGAAGGTGTAGCCATCACGGATGGGATTGTCAGGGCGTTGGTTGTTTGTCATGACCTCATTGTGGGTCACAGACGCGGTATGATACGTATCGGCACCGCCAACAGCCGTTTCCAGTTTATAGAACTTCACATTCCAGGTTCTGGGTACCCAGTTGGCATATACCACAATATCTTCATCCGGCATGGTATAGGTGTTCCAGTCCACTTTTGTGCCGTCCAGGCATTCCGGAGTGGTGTACCAGCCTTCAAAAACGTATGCACCCGGCTCCAGCACGGAAGGATAATGGTCTGCCATGTATGCATCGTTCAGGTATATGCCGATGGCTGTCAAAGAAGCACCATAATTCCAGCAAGAGCCCCGGCCATCCTCCAAGTAGCCGGTGTGGTTCCAGAACCTGATATAGTGCGGTGTGGGATTATAGTAGAAATAGTAATCCACCTGATCCATCACGCCGGATACACCGGAGGACACTATATTATAGGCCGTATCAACGTGGGTATAACCCTCAATGGTGGCTGCCGTCTGGTTGCTCACCGTGTCCAAGGGGGAGTTGTCATATACCGTAAATTGTTTATACAGCTCGTAATTGGAATACGCAGTTCCCGCAGGAGCACACATAAGGTGGTAATTAAACTGTTTGGGAATGCTCCAGCTCACATTAGCACCATTGTCCCAGAAGCCCAGAAAGCTGACCAGGCAAGATTTTTTGTTCAGATCATTCTCATCGTAGGAGTAGTCCGCGGTGGATGCAAACTGGCTGTCAAACACAACATTCTCATCCAGTTTCATATACAGACCCTTGATGGTCTGGTTTCCGCCGTAGGCACCGCTCAGGGCATCCTGGGTATATTTCACCCGGTATTCACCGTTCCACGCACTGAAGTAAGCTTCCGTTAAAGTGGTCTGGGCATGTTCTTCACTTTCATGAATCGGAACGGGATCAAAAATATC
The DNA here is from genome assembly GCA_964454355.1 of uncultured Eubacteriales bacterium. Lineage (GTDB taxonomy): Bacteria > Bacillota > Clostridia > Oscillospirales > Acutalibacteraceae > UBA1081. Next base: position 2,910 of record CAYVTA010000115.1, read on the forward strand.
CACTGGCCACAGGTTCTCCAGATCCGCATTGTATGGAACCGTAAACTCCAAATAATAATAGGTAATGTCACTGTAAGTGCTGGCATCACCAACTATCTCACTGCCCAGAGTATAATCCGCTCTCTCCGTTTTGAGAGTGGGAATAGCCTTCACCATGCCCCACTGATCACTGCCAACCCTGGCAATCAATTCTGTCACAGAGGTACTCTCACTCACACCACCGTAAAAACCGCCGAAAGGATACGTGGAACCGCCCACAACATAATAGTAATACCCTTCCGGCAGAAGTACAGCAGTTGTGTCTGTGCCGTTGTACTTTGTTTCCGTCCATTGCTTTTTGGCATAATAGAAGCGCAGGGTGAACATTCTGTAGGTATAGTACACATTCACAACAGAGGACCCGTCACCCTCGATCAGGACATTCTGGTCTGCCTCGTCAAACTCCACGAGCTCCAAAAGCAGATTGCAGTCCTGGGAATGGGAGTGCGCCACCATCCCGCATGCAAAGCAGTCCTCCACATCATGGGTATGGGCCGTCAAACTGCAGCAGTGCAGAGCATGGGTATGTCCGCAACTGCCGACGATTTTCGCCATATTGATATGGTACTTCTCCACGATATATTCGCCATTATCCGTGTTGGCCGATGCGGACGCAAGAACCTCGCCAAAAATATAGTCCGCAGAAATCTCGTACCATTCTTCATCCAAATACAATTTGGGCCAGGTTCCGTTTTTAACGATCGTATAGATATAGCCGGATTCCAGATCCGTGCCTAGGGCCTCAAATGCCGCCTTATCATATGGGGTAGGAATGTTTTGGGTCAATTCATCTTTAAAGCAGCTCACCCCATGATTCCCATGGTCGCAACCGGAGATGACACAATCTTTGGTGCCATGGGTATGCGCGGTCAAAACGCAGTTATAGCAGCTATCCTCATGCGTATGCCCCAGATTTTCGCAGGCATAGCAAGCCGCACTGTGGGTATGCTCCGGATAGCCACAGTACAGGGAGGTATCCACGCTTGCCAGATTGTCCTTACCGTTAGCATACGTACCGGAGAGTACATTCTCCACCTTATCGCTGCCGATATAGGTTCTGTTCTCGCCATTGCGTATCCAGTAGGCCACGGTGTAGCTGGTCTCCGACTGGGTCCAAAGCGCCCGGTAGGTATAGTTGCCCGGCACGATTTGGGCATTGGTAAACATACCGATGCTCGGGATCAGAGTATCCTTCACACCATCCGCGTAGGTTCCGCCGGCGGGATGGTCAATCTTGTTACCCTCGCTGTCCGTGATGGACACCAGATCCCACCCCGCAAAAACATAGCCGGGCCGCTCCGGAACTGCCACCACCAGGGAATCCTGATATCGGGCATACACAGGACCCACACCAAAACCGCCAGCCAATTCAAAATTGATCAAATAGTAATTGCGGTCATAATAGCACGCAAACACCGTACTGCCGTCGGCAGCAATGGTCTGCGGATCGTAGTAAAGCTGGGAAAAGCCGGGGAATTCCATATTCCGAATGCCATCATCGGGATAGGAATCCGCCAGACCGAGGTAGTCCCCGCTCTGTGTCAGCGTATACTGGTCATCATTCAAATTCTGCAGAAAATAATCGACACGATAATGCACATCAACAGGCTGATAAATGACCGTGACCGTAATATCCGCATCCACCTGATCCAGTGCAAAGGTAACGCTGCCGTCGTCGACATTCAGGCTAACACCGACAGTATCTCCGATGATGGAATCCGGCTTATAGCCCTGAGCCGCGGGGCTGGACACCGTGGTATGGAACGAATCGCCCGCTGCAAGCTGGGCCGTATAGGGGCTCCACACCTCTGTGCCGCCCTCCGCCGAATAAACATAGTTCACCGTCACCGTGACCCGCTCGGCCTGGGGATCCGGCTCCGCCATCAGCATAACGCTATGATAGCCCATTGTGCCATCCACGGCATTCTGCGCCAGGAAGGACATCTGCACGGCCACAGCCTCAGTGATATACGTCTGGCCATCCGCGAAAGCAACGCAGCGGACAGCGGTGCTGCCCGTTTGATCCAGGATATTGGCCACCAGCGCATAGGAAAGTGTCAGCGTTTCCCCTGTCTGGCCGCTGATATCCACCCAGGTTTCGCCATCCGTCAAACGGAGCTGCCACTGCAGCTCTGCGCCGGCGGGGATACTCCGCAGAGTCAGTTCCGTCCTTTCCGTTTCCGAAAATGTAACACTGGTTACGACCGTGCCATTATGCCGGATGGCAAAGCCGTCGCCATTGGCGGCGAAAACACACAGCACCAGGGCGGTAGCCACCAATGCCACCAGCAGGAAAGACAATATTCTGTTATGCTTCGGCATTCTCATTGCCTTTCCTCCTTCGGCTTAAGTCGCGGGGTTATGATACAGATAAACCGCTTCCGGTTTATCGCCAGCGGCAGTTTGGTACATATACGCGTAGAATTTCAGGTTCAGGTCATCTGTCATGTTCAGCTTCTGGCCGACGTAGACGGTATCGTTATTTAAAATATAAATCGTTCCCGACTGGGTGACGCTTGACTTGTAGGCATACACCCTGCCCCCGTTGGGGCCGGTGATACCCAAATCGGTCCAGTCGCCGGTCAGCGCATAGGTAATGCCGGAGCCCGTTCCCAGGCCGTCCACCACTTCCACATACACATACACCGGCAGCGTGTCCGGCTTCGTGATCACCACGTGGGGATCCTTGGGGATATCCAGGCCGGGGATCAGATAATATTTATTTTTGCTCGTCACAGTATCCACCAAATTATAACTTCCGTTTGCCTGACGCTCCGCCACATGCTCCTGCAGAACAATAGTGCCGATATCGGCGGTGATCGTAATCTGGCCGGAAATCTGCTTCTGGCTCACATATTTTGCCCCGGCAGCACCGATGGCCATGGACACCAGCAGCACCGCGATCATCAGCAGTCCTGTGGCCA
>CAYVTA010000116.1:0-5797 GCA_964454355.1 uncultured Eubacteriales bacterium
TGCCCATATACTTAAAACCATGTTTCAGATAATGAAATACTGTCATTTCAGAGAATGGATCTATTGTCGGCATTCCGTCACCTGTAGCATTACCGAAAAGAACTCTGTCTTTAACATGAATCGCTGCAACTCTGCCGGGTTTTAAGATTCTGAGAAGTTCAGGAGTTAAATAGTCCATCTGTTCAAAGAATCTGTCATTATTCTCATTATGTCCGAAATCGTTATATGACGGTGTATATTCATAGTGATTACTGAATGGGATTGATGTATGTATAAGGTCAATAGAATTATCAGGAAGACTTTGTACTTCCTGCACACAATCATTAAGCACTGCAGTATATTGTCTGCCTTCGATTTTCACTCTTTTCACTCCTATACTTCGGGTCATTTTTGAAATAATCTCGTTATTGCTCAGACCGTTGGTTTTTACAATTTCCTGCATTTTCTCTTGCTGTCGGTCAAAGCGTTGCCATTTTGCAAGAAGCTCATCAAGGACAGACTGTTCATTTTCGGTATATATAATGTCGATAATTACATTTTCTGTCTGCAAGAATCTGTAAATACGGTGAATGGCCTGTATAAAATCATTGAACTTATAATCAATGCCGACAAATATAGCTCGGTGACAATGTTTCTGAAAATTACAGCCTTGTCCGGATATTTCTTTCTTTGTTGCAAGAAGTCTGATTTTTCCTTCTGAAAAATCAATTACATTCTTTTCTCTGATGTCAATATCCTGAGAGCCGAAAACTTCAACTGCTTCGGGAAGAGCTTTCTTTATGGCATGACGTTCCGCTTCGAGATCATGCCATAATATAAAATGGTCATCGGGACTTGCATCGACAATAGATTTCATTTCTGCTATTCGAGCTGGTATACTGTCTCGTTTTTCTCTTGCGGCAGCAGTCAGACTCTCTGCAGCCTCGTTTGATATGGTAATCTGACCTGTTTTTCTGTCATAATCTTGTTTAACTTCTGAACTTAATTTATGGTAACGTATCTCAATCGGAGGCAAATCATAACCTTCATCATTAAAACCTAAATCAGAAGGTTTTGACAGAAACAAAGCCCATGATGAAACCCACAGCCAGAACTCAGGTTCTTTATGAGGATACAGGGTCAGATTATTTGCTTTTGTGCTGTCACGCTGAAAATATCTTGTAAGAGCCTGTCCCGTATCCATTACACCAAGAAAACCTGCATAGTGAATAATCTCTTTGTATTTATTTGGATCGGGTGTAGCTGTTGCAACAAGTTTATATTTAACATTCTTGAATTTCGGTAAAAATGTCTGATATGTTTTCGAGCCGAAAGAACGGAGCACGGATGCTTCATCAAGACTTACGGCTGTAAAACAACTTGGGTCAATATCTCCATCTCTGAGACGTTCATAATTTGTTATAAGTACAGGCTCTGTTGCTGCTTTGATTTCAGCCATACAACGAACATATCGTGGTTTTTGCATATTAAGAAGCTCAACGGCATCATGTATAAATTCTTGTCTGACACCTAACGGCATTACAATGAGAGCTTGTCCGCCTTTGTGTTTTGTAACCAATCTGCAAAATTCAAGCTCCTGCACCGTTTTACCTAAGCCGAATCGTTCGAATAAAGCACGGCATCCGCCCTTGACTGCCCATTTTACAGCTTCACGCTGATGCGGCTTTAAGCATTCCGAAAGCTCGGAATCATCAACATCGAATCCGCTGTTCACAGCAACACAGACCTTTGAGTTAAGAAATTCTGTATATTTCATTCGTAATTCACACACTTCTTTCTTGACATTTTTATAAATGTCGGTTAAAATATAAATAGATATTTTTTGTATCTGCCGCATATGGAGTGCCAGCTCACGTGCGGCTTATTTTTTTGCACTTTTTAGCACTTTTAATTCACTTTTTTTCATGGCTATGGATTTTTCAGATCGTTTTAGTGCTTCTGCAATTTCTTTGTTAGAAGAACCGGCAATGTTCATCATCTTTAAGGTTTCAAGCTCAACCATCGACCAGGCTTTGTTTCTGCCGTGCTTTCTATCTATGAGCCCCATTCTTTCTAAATGATTTCTTATAGTCTCAACAGAGGTACACAATCGCTCTGCAATGACTTCATATTTTGTGCCGTTAATATATTCTTCTTTTATTATTTCATCATCCTTATCTGTCAGTTGTCGCTGACGAGAACCTCCGTTTTTGTGAGGTGAATTAAAACTTTTTGCATACTTTGCCCGAATCGGTACACGTCTGATTTTCGACGGCACAAATTCAGGATATAACTCTCTGAAATGTCCGTACCTGATGTACTTACCTGTTATCTCAATAAATCTTTTCCTTGCCTTTTCATCAGCAACGATATAATCTGTCTCTGCACCTTTTTTTGAAGATATCGGTACAAGCTCAGGAAACAGCACAACAAATTCATCAAAAGTAAGATCTTTCCCGGTTATTTCATTTAATCTTCTTCGTGCATTGTTGTATTCTGTGGCATACTTAATCTCGTTTCTGCTCATGTTTCTTAAGCTCCCTTTTTATTATGTAAAGCACTTTTCTGATGTCTGCAATGTTTGTCCAGATGCAGCCTGATATTACTATATTTGCACTCAGTACAATCAGCACCGCAATTAATAATGGTGTATAATCCATATTAAACACATCCTTGCTCACTTATTTTTGTTGCGATATAACTGATGAAATCATCAAAAGGATTGAAAGTACATTCTGTATCGGTATTCTCAATCTCTTCATCATCGAATTCCTCAAATATAGGCTCTTCATAATCAAAAATTTCTCCTGTAGGGCTTCTGAAAGATATAACACCTGTTTGCACTTGCATTTTTTCTCACCTCACCTTCATGAATGTTCAACTTATTTGAACTTTAGGAGCAAAAAAATAAATGGGAATATCTTTCTTATCTATCCCAAATATTTCGCAAGCCTTACACATTTCACTCGGTTTCCATTCAACTTTACCAGACATCTTAAGCGATAGTGTACGTTCTGAAAAACCCATAGCTTGTGCAAATTTTGCCCTTGTACCAAAGGCTCCTTCAATTAAACCACTTAATTTTGAATAGTCAAACGACATTTTCTTGAACTCCTTTCTATGTTCAATCTATTTGAACTATTTACAAAATAACACACAATTTTTTAATTGTCAATACTTTTGTTCAAAATTTTTGAATTATTTTTCATATTCCTCTTGAACTTTTCTTCAAGATGTGTTACAATCACAAATGAAGGGACGTGTTTGCAGTGAAAGCAACTACAGCAAGTCGATTATTGCATATAATGAATGATAGAAATCTTAAACAAATAGATATTTTAAGATTAGCAGAACCGTATTGTAAAAAGCATAATGTAAAACTAAATAAAAATGATTTAAGCCAATATGTTAATGGTAAAGTTGAACCGGGACAAAGTAAATTGTATATATTAGGGCAAGCATTAAATGTAAGCGAAGCATGGCTTATGGGGTACGATGTTCCAATGCAAAAAGAACCAGTTTCAGACATTGATTACACGACTGTTGACAACATCATCCCTATGCCTAAAATGAAAAAAGTCCCCCTGCTCGGCACAATAGCCTGCGGAGAACCTATACTTGCGGAAGAAAACATTGAAGCATACATCAATATGCCCGAAGAAGTAAGCGGCACATTTGCGTTACGCTGTAAGGGTGACAGTATGATAAATGCCCGTATTTTTGACGGTGATATAGTGTTTATAAGACAGCAACCTGACGTAGAAAACGGCACTATTGCCGCTGTTCTGATTAATAATGAAGCTACGCTTAAAAAAGTATATAAATATCCTAACAGGATTGAGCTTCGTGCAGAAAACCCCACAATGAGAGTATTGGAATACGAAGGAGAAGAAATGAACGATGTGCATATAATCGGTAAAGCAGTTTATTTTTTAAGCCCTGTGCAATAAAAAATGTGTTACATTTTGTCGGTTTATGACTTTATTATATGGATAAGTGTATACTTATTCAAATTTAAAGAAAAAGAGTAGTTACAAGTGAATTTAAAGCAACGAATTTATAATATTATACGAGACGATGACGAGAATGACCTTTTAAGCAACATTTTCGATGGTATCATAATTACGCTTATTATAATCAATATAACAACTGTAATTGCAGATACATTCAATCTGACTGAAACTGTAAAACAGATATTTGATATTGTAGAAACAGTTTCCGTTTTAATCTTTACAATAGAATATATACTTAGAGTATGGACGGCTGATTTAATTTATGGTAATTTCAAACCTTTTAAAGCACGCCTAAAATACATATTTTCATTCATGTCAATAATTGACTTACTTGCCATACTTCCGTTTTATTTGCCATTCTTTATATCAATTGATTTACGAGTTTTACGAGCATTACGAATTGTTAGATTATTTAGAGTTTTTAAAGCAAATCGATATACCTCTGCGTTAACAACAATAGCAGCAGTTTTAAAAAAGAAAAAAACACAGTTGTTATCATCAATTTTTGTTTGTTTACTATTAATGATAATTGCTGCAGTATTAATGTATAATGTAGAAAACGAAGCTCAACCAAATGTGTTCAGCAATGCATTCTCTGCATTATGGTGGGCTGTTGCAACATTTACAACTGTAGGATATGGTGATATATATCCGATTACAACACTTGGAAAAATTTTTAGTGCTATTATTGCTCTTCTCGGAATAGGTATTGTTGCAGTTCCAACCGGTATCATTTCAGCTGGATTTATGGAACAAATTGATGATAAAAAAGATGAAGATGAAAAAAGTTATTGTCCTTATTGTGGGCATAAATTAGATTAGTTTTTGAAGGCGGGGGAATGATATGGGGTTTAGATTCAGAAAAAGTTTTAAAATTGCTCCGGGTGTAAAGTTGAATTTTAATAAAAAGTCAACAGGTATCACATTCGGAGGCAAGGGATTTCACTACACAGTAAATTCTAAAGGAAAACAAACAACAAGTGTAGGTATTCCAGGTACAGGTTTATATTACACAACTACAAGCGGTGGAAAATCCAAAAAGTCGAGAATTAGCAAAACAGAAAGAAGTGTTGAAAATATGAGCTCAACAAATGAAAAATGGTACAAGAAAACGGGCTACATAATTTTATTGTTAGTTTTATTCTTTCCTGTGGGGCTTTTTCTCATGTGGAAATATACCAATTGGAATAAATATGTTAAAATTGCAATCTCTGTGATAATTGCATTATTCTTTATTATCAGTATTGCTTCAGGTGATAATGAAGATGTTGTTGACAGCAATTCCATAGTTACTGAAACAACTACAAAAGAAACTACTGTTCAGGAAGAAATAACAACAAACGAATCCACTACTAAGGATGAATCTACTACTAAAGAAGAAGTCACTACAAAAGAAGAAATAACTACAAAGGTAACTTCCGAAACCACAACAAAAGCAGAGACAACAACTAAGGCAGAAACTACGACAAAGGAAACTACTACAGCAAAGTCAACAGGTCGAACCGTTTATGTTACTCCATCAGGAAAAAGATATCATTATGATCCCGATTGTGGTGGTAAAAATAGCTATGCAGTTTCTATTGATAATGTGGGTGGAAGAACTGCTTGTCAAAAATGTGCACAGTAAAATCTCTATAAAATAAAAAAACCGCCCTGTCGGCTGGACCCCGACAGAACGGATGATATAGGGAGTGTGAATACTCACTAACACAAACTCAGTATATCACACTCCCTTGAATTTTTCAAGGGGGTATTTTTTTGAAAGCCGTTATATATGCCCGTTACAGTTCGCATAACCAAACTGA
>CAYVTA010000117.1:0-5744 GCA_964454355.1 uncultured Eubacteriales bacterium
GATGCTCAGGGCAAGTCTGTTGAAGACATCAAAGCTATCATCGCTTCACTTCACGAATTCAACCCCATGATGGGTCACCGTGGATGCCGTCTTGCAGTTACATATCCCGAAATTGCTGCAATGCAGACAAAGGCTGTTATCCGTGCAGCTATCAACGTTCAGAAGGCACACGCTGACTGGAATGTTGTTCCCGAAATCATGATTCCCCTTATCGGCGACGTTAAGGAACTCAAGTTCGTAAAGAAGGTTGTTGTTGAAACAGCTGATGCTGAAATCGCAGCAGCAGGCAGTGACCTCAAGTACGAAGTTGGTACAATGATCGAAATTCCCAGAGCTTGTATCACAGCTGATGAAGTTGCTAAGGAAGCTGACTTCTTCTGCTTCGGCACAAACGACCTTACTCAGATGACATACGGCTTCAGCCGTGATGACGCTGGTAAGTTCCTCACAGCTTACTATGACAGCAAGATCTTCGAAAACGATCCCTTTGCAAAGCTTGACCAGAACGGTGTTGGCGCTCTTATGGAAATGGCAGTTGCTAAGGGTAAGGCAAGCGGCAAGAACCTTCACTACGGTATCTGCGGCGAGCACGGCGGCGACCCCGTATCAGTTGAATTCTGCCACAAGATCGGTCTCAACTACGTATCATGCTCACCCTTCAGAGTACCCATCGCAAGACTTGCAGCAGCTCAGGCAGCTATCAAGGGATGAAGGAATTAAGCTGCCCCTAGTAATATCAAGGGTTTCGAGCACTCGTAAAGAGTAAAATAAAACACTAAAAAAGCCTATATCATTTTTCGATATAGGCTTTTTGTATTGCGTTATATGGATATTTGTGCTATAATGGTGCAAAAATATATAGTTTACAGTTTGAAGAAGTTTAAGTGGAGGCTTTTATGTACGAACAACTATCTTTTTTCGAAGAAAAAGAAAGATTCGATGACACAACAGTATGTGTTGAAACCCTTCCAAAAGGTGAAATATTAAAAGTTGTTTCCTTGTTTAGTGGTTGCGGTGGTATGGATCTTGGTTTTCGTGGGGATTTCCATGTGTTTGGCAAAGAGTATTCAAAAAATCCATATAAAATCCTATTCTCAAATGATATAATACAGCGAGCATGTCAAACGTATGAGCATAATTTTGAAATATCACCTTATTGCGGAGATATCAGAGAACTTGATTACAGCCTACTGCCTAAAGCAGATATTGTAATTGGAGGATTTCCGTGCCAGGATTTCAGTTTGGCTGGAAAAAGGAAAGGTTTATCCTCCGAGAGAGGTCGATTATATCTTGAAATGAAGAAAGTAATCGAACACTGCAATCCACTTGCTTTTGTTGCTGAAAATGTCGATGGTATAAGAAAAGGCATTAATGGCAACGATTCTTCTGCACTTGATATTATTATTGATGATTTAAGAAGCATAGGATACAATGTAGTATATAAAGCTTTAAATGCTGCTGATTATGGCGTGCCACAGAATAGAATTAGAGTTATTATTGTCGGTATTAGAAATGACTTGAACAAAAAAATGATATATCCTACATCATATTTCGGAGATGGCAAATCTTTTCCGTGGATGACATCAAAAGATGCGATAGATGATTTGTGGGAACTAATAGACAAGACAGATATTAAAAATCATACATCAAGAGATTATTCTAAAGCAAAATTTTATCCCGGAAAAACAATGCAGGGCAATTGTCAAATTAAATCGGATAAGCCTTCCCCGACGATACGTTCTGAACATCATGGTAATATTGAAGGGCATTATAGAACGAATAATCCTGACAACCCTACAGATGTAACAGGGTGGCGTAGGCTAAGTGTTCGTGAATGTGCTAGACTACAGACTTTTCCAGATGATTTTGAATTTCCTGTGTCTTCATCTGATGCCTATAAACAAATTGGAAATGCAGTTCCGCCTGTTTTAGCTTGGCATATTGCAAGAGCGTTGTATATTTCTCTAAATTAAAACGAGGTTAATACACCTCGTTTTAATTTTTATATTGCTTCGTAAATAGTTAATAATGATCCGTCTGATTCATAGTACATTTTTGCTTCTGGAGTGCCATTAAACTGTCCGTGACTAAATCTACATTCGTTTCTTAAAACAAGTTTTTTGTTAGTTTTCTTATTTCGAATGGTGGTTAATATGTTTGCTTGTTTATCTGGAACAGAGGATACAATAGAATCGATAACGATATTGCTTTCGAAGTTGGCTACTGACGGGACTTTGTAGATTGCCAGTTCAGTAACTGTTGTTTTAGCGTAATAGTATTCAAAATCATGGATTCTTAAAAAACGTGGGAGCCCAGCCTTATAGTTTAAATTATCTTTCAATTCTTTTGCAAGTTTTGTTGTTGCAGCTATAGCACATGCTCTTTTTTTGTTGTTATATTCCTTGTTATTGCTTAAAGCATTCTTAATAAACTTTGAAAATACTTTTTCTCTTGTAGTTGAAGTTGTTCTCTTTTCAAAAGTTTCTAAAGTACAGTCTATAGGAAGAGTACTTTTGGCAGTGATCTTAGAATTGTTGAATAACTTGAAAGTAATATCCTTATCAGATATTTCAATCACTGATTCTTTTTTATCTTTACTAATACGCCAAACACCACCAGATTTCTTTATGATTTTTATCATCTCATTCCAGGTCGTTGAAAACCATGTTTGATACTCTGTCAAAGCATAATCCTTAAAAATGTGTCTTTTCTTATATGTAGTGCCAGTAAAACAATTTACAAGTTTATAAAGACCCATATTTTCAAGGATAAAACTTTCTTCTTTTAAAGAAAACTTATATTTTCCGATTACTATATCAACTGGATCATCTTTCTGGGTATCGTTCCCTTTCCATAAAATCACGGAGTCTTTATCGATTATGAACTCCTTTGAATTAAAAATTTTCATTCCGAGATTATAACCATTTTTTATAATTTGACATAATTCAGAAGAATATTTTTCTGAATCAACGCTTATTGCGGAAGAAACATCGTCTTCGATTACCTTCGTAGTTGCATTTAAGAAAAATTCCTTATCATATAAATCTTCTAATGTGAATTTTTCACCTTTCGCTAATAAACCTACAGTAACAGCTACACTTATTTCTCTTAAATGTGTTTTTATATCAGCCATAATATAACCTCCTAGTCAAACTTAAAAAGTGTATCAACTGATATTTGCAAAGCGTCTGCAATATTAAAAGCAAGTTCAAGAGAAATTGGCGTAACCATATTCGGAGCTTCAATATTGCTTATGTGCGTTCTGCTTATATCAACGAGTTCAGCGAGCTGTGCCTGTGTAAGCTTTTTCAGTTTGCGTTGATACGCTATATTCAGACCGATTCTGTTGTATTTTTCGTCATTTGTAATCTTCGTAAACATTTGTATCAAATCATCTCCTTTTCTATAATTATATCATTAAATATAGCAAATAAAAACAAACCACACCTTTGCAAAAGCAATCGGAACATGTGCTATTGCATAGATATGATTTGCATATATTTAAACTGTTTTTCTCCTACATTCCTTCCCTGCCACACAGGCAGCTATTAAGGGCTAATTCTTACCTGAATTAAGTAATAGCAAACAACCGAATCCCCACCGAGCAATCGGTGGGGAGTTTTTGTGTACAGGTATTGAGATTGCAGTTGCATTATGATATACTATAATACAAGCAAATCGTGGAGGGACACTTATGTATAACAAGATTTTATCAGAAATATCACAGGAATATTATACACAGAATTATCCTAATGATGGTCAAAGATTTGTAGCTTGGTATCTTCGTAATATACATAACCTTGATACATACGAGACAAAAGATTGTATTACAGATGGAGCTGGCGACAAACAAATTGATGCTGTATATATAGATAATCAATCTTCAACAATTTATATAATTCAAGGCAAGTTCTACAGCGGCAATTCTGTAGATGCGGAACCTTTACGAGAAGTACTTTCTTCTTGGACTCAAATTAAAGATTTAGAGCATCTACAAGATGGTGCTAATAATAAACTTAAGGTAAAAATCAGTGAGATAGCAAATGCACTTGAAGATGATTATGAAATTTGCTTTGAACTTATTACTACATCAGAGCTTACTGAATCAGCAAAATCAGACCTTGAAGCGTTTCAACGAGAACTTGCAGAAAGTGAAGTATTACAAGCCAATCTTAATGTAATTGATAACGACTCTTTAAAATTTAAATATGATGAAGCGTTAAATAAAAACAGACCATATATTAATCATGAATTTAATCTTGAAGATGGAAAATATATGGAACTTTTAATTGGCGATACAAAAGCTATAATAGTGGCTTTGCCGCTTAAAGATTGTATTAAAATTCCCGGGATAAAAGATGGCAGTCTTTTTCGTAAGAATGTTCGTCAATCTTTAGGAACCAGCAATAAAGTTAATAAAGGAATTGCCCAGACTATTAAGAAAAATGCTGGTGACTTTTTCTTCTTGCATAATGGCATTACTGCAATATGTTCACAGATGGCAATACATGATAACATTTTGTCAGTTAAGGAATTAAATGTGGTTAATGGTTGTCAATCACTCAGCACAATATTCAGCTGTAGTGAATCAGCAAAGAAAGCTGATGATGCATATATTATGTTTAGATTCTACGAAATAAGCAATCCGGACAGAGCAGATAATATTAGCACATCTACCAACAGCCAAAGTGCAGTTAAAGCGAGAGATCTTCGTAGTAACGACAAAGCTGTTCTTGCATTAAAAAAAGCCTACGAACAGTTTTACCCTGACGGATATTTTGTAACCAAGCGTGGTGAAAAAGTAGATTCTGTTAAATACAATACAGCTCATATTGTTAATTTGACAGATTTAGGAAAACAACTTATAGCGTGGCATTCACAGAGACCCACGATTTCATATAGTGAAACAAAAATATTTGATAAATATTTTGATCAACTGTTTCATAGAGACTATTCTCCCGAAAATGTTCAGGCTCTTAATGTTATTTTTAATACTCTTTATAACAAGTGGAATAAAGATAACCCTATGGGATTAAATGAAACTCTGTTAGCTATGAAATCCTATGCTCCTCACCATCATCTTTATGCTATTTCTGTTATAATTTGCGAACTAAATAAGATGAACGACTCTGTTCCATCACCAGCTGTCGCCCTAAAATTAATGACAGATAAAGGGATTTTGGATACAATAATCAATATGGCTGGCGATTGTTTAAATATGGCTTTTGATAATGCATTAGCAGAAACTTCTGAAACAGGAAAGATGTTTGTTCCACAAAACTGGATAAAATCAAAAGCTTCATTAAAGGACATTAGAAGTGCAATTCGTAGCTATTTAACAATGATGAAAATGACATCCAACGGAAAAGAAATATTAAATAATTTGAATGGATTGAATATGGATAAAGAATATTTTGAAGCTCGTTGGACTGCTGATTAATCCGCACATTCGACAAAACACAGACCTCCTTGTAAACCGGTATCACCAAATACAAGGAGGTCATTTTTTTGTAATATTTACTTCAATCTATAATAGCAAGTAGCTTTTCCTGTGCCTTCACGCTTTAATTCGCCCTCGGCAACAAGCTTCCTGAGAGAGCCTTCAACGGAGCTCAGACTTAATGACGGGCATAGATCACGGATATCCTGCTTTGTAAATCTGCCGATCTTATTCATTGTTGCTTTTCTTACAATTTCAACAGCCGGTAACTTTTCTTCAATAATATTAAATCTATCTTCAAAAT
>CAYVTA010000118.1:0-5605 GCA_964454355.1 uncultured Eubacteriales bacterium
ATTCTTGGAACACCAACTTGTCTTGATAATAAGATGTGTTCACGAGTTTGAGCCATAGGTCCATCACTTGCAGCGATAACTAAGATAGCTCCGTCCATTTGAGCTGCCCTTTCCCTGCAGCAGTTCGTCATTAACGCCGTGGAGGCTGCTATATCCGCCGATAAATAGCAAAAGGCCCAGGGTGCTATCCCTGGGCCTTTGCCTCTGCTTCACCCAGTTTAATAAGGGCGGCGCTATGTATGCGGTGGATGTGCGTCCAGGAGTAGCTCATGGCCACACAGACCTCCTCCCATGTGAGGCCGTCCATGTACTTGTACCGGACAAGCATCCTCTCCGTGGGTGTTAATATCTCCATGGTGTCCTCGATCTCGATGAGCATGGCCGTGAGGCGTTCTCTCTTTGCCTTGTAACGTTCCCACAGGGCATCTTTCTGCTGTACGATTCTCTGGGTCGGATCACTGACTCCGGAGGCCCTGGGCATCCCGTCACCGCCCGGTATTCTGGGGCTGTACATGGTGCTCTCCATTTCCTCCAGCCGCAGCTCTATCTGTTCAACCTCTTTTTTGAGCGGCAGATATTGTTTCAGCCGGTTCTTTGCGATCTCCGCCGCCCTCATCGGTTTCTCCTCGGTAGTCATATATCCCGCTCCTCCTTTCGGTTTCGTGTAGGCCCCTCCACACAAATCTGCTGTTATTTCTGCAGGTGCCACATGGGCACATTATTCCACATCCCTCGCAGTCTCCCGGACAGTCTGGGTTTGCATTGTTCCCGCAAATGTCACAGCGGTCTATGAGTTTGGTCATGTCGTGCTGTGCCTCGTTCAGCAGTTTCCAGCACCTGCGGGTTTCGTCCAGTTGTTGCCTATACCAGCGGAGACATATTTCCGTCCGGTGCCGCTCCCTGCCTGCTCGATAGAGCGCCCAGAGAGCCAGAAGAATAAAAGCTATGTAGCCGATGAGTAGCACCGCCGTGAGTTTATTGGATAGCATTTCTATCATTCCTCCATTACCCGTAAACTTTCCGCAGTTCTGCAATTAACCATTCCCCATCCACGTCTGTCAGCACCTTGTACCAATCAGACCGGAAGAATCTCTCTATGCTTTCAATTTCCTGTTCGTCCTTGTGTTTCAGCGCCATCTTGTAATCCTTGGCGGCCTGCTCCACAATGGCATTTGCAAGTAACTGATAGGGAGAGATATTCTCTCTTTCGGGGATTTTCTTGCAATCAATCATTTTTATTCCATTTCTCCGTCATCGTCCTTGGATGCCACCATCAGCACCGTTACAAGGAATCCAAGGCCAGCCCCAGCGGCAAAGCACAAAACAAACGCAAATGCAAGCACCATTTTTATGCCTCCTTTTCGTATCTCTCCGGGACTTTGTAGCTTTCCCGGAATCGGCAGCCTTTCTCCTGAAATTGCACGGTGTACCAGAGGTGAGCGGTATTGACATAAACCACGGTACACCATGCAGGGCGGGGGTCCTCATCTGCAATTTTTAAAGTTGTAGGGATTTTCCGCATTCGATCTCCCACTCTCGGCAGCATTGCTCTGGCCTGCTGCGGGGTCAGCGGAGGCGGGTATTTCTCCGCAAACACATACTTCCCCATTTTTCCACCATCTTTCTATGTATTCGTTCCAGTTCTGCACCAGCATTCTCAGATTCCAGCCGTAGCAGTAAATGCCTTTGCCTGGTCCTATGGGGCAATCATGGAGGAGTGCCCATGTGCCATCCTCCAGGCGCTCCGTGTCCGCCGGTGTGAATTTTCGCCCACACCTGGGGCAGGGGGTCAGGGTAAACTGCAGGGCTTTGCTTGCGTTATCCATTGGCCCCGCCTCCAATCTTCACCCGCTTGCCGTCCTTGTAGAGGTAATAACCGGCCAGAGCCATCATGCGGATGATCTGAGAGGAATATCCGCAGTTATGTATTTCGCTCTGGGCATATATCCGGCCATTTTTGCGTATGGTGTAAATGCTGGCGGGCTTTTCCTCATTCTTCATTTTTCCGGCTCCTCTCGGTGTCCCAGTAGTAGCGTTCTACTGTGGTCCATAGCGCTCCGCATTTCAGACAGCGGCGCTTTCGCACCCGCTCCTCATGTTGCCAGCGAATATCTACCACCGTGGTGTCCTTTGAGCCGCAGCGCTTGCAGATATTGCCATCGGTATCTGCCGGTCCCTTTGGTGGTTCCTTGGGGCGGATTATTATGCTCTCCATATCGGCCAGGGCATGATGCTCCGCTCCGTATGGCGTCTTTATCGTGACTAGACTCTCCGTTGTATAGAGGCTGTCGCAGTTCTGGAGGCGGGCAGCTCGTCCGCATTTGGTGATATAGATAACGTCAAAGCCGGTCATCCCGCTCCTCCTTTCAGTTTCATTGTGCCATCGTGTGCATTTTGATTTTTGCATATTTCAATTCTTCTGTTGCTTAATTCGCAGTATTCTTGCGCTATCTCGTAACAAATATAGTTGCGTCCAGACAATACACACTGTTTCGCAGTTGTCCCACTTCCGGCGAATGGATCCAGCACAGTGTCCCCCGGATTGCTCCAGCTCAGTATGTGATCTAGTGCTAATTGCTCAGGGAAAATCGCCGGGTGTTTATACGCCTCTTTGTCATCGGTGGTGTTCCCGCCTCCCACAAGATAAGTCCACACATTTCTCCGCTTGGGGTCGTTTTGGTTGATAGCTACCGCTTTTTCCTCAAATTCTCCATTTTTATCTCTCGTAAATTTCTTTACCCTGTGCGTCCTTTTGTCATTGCATATATTCCGCCGTGGTTCCGTCAATGGGTTAAATGTTTTTGGTGCACCTTTAGAAAACACAAACATATACTCGAATGACTGATAATACTGATTTTTCCCGCCTGTCGGAGGTGGGTTGTGCTTTGCGTATATCATCGTGTCATGCAGGTTGAAACCTGCCGCAACGAAGGCCAGCGCTTGCCTAAAGGATGTGCACGTCTCGCTCCCCCGTACTGTTGAATCGTTAACAATCCACACCACCACCGCACCATTTTTTGATACCCTATACAGCTCTTTTACAGTCTCATCGAAATCCCATGCGAATCCACAGTAGTTTCTCAGGTTATCATAAGGCGGGCTTGTTACGGTCAGGTCTATGCAGTTGTCTGGCAGTTGCTTCATTCCTTCTACGCAATCTGTATTGTAAATTCGATTTATCTCCATGTAGTTTTGCTCCCTCCTTCATCCTTCCATGTTGTCTGGGGGTTTTTGGTGCTTGATGATAGTGAGCGGAGCTCATGGAATAAAAGCACCGGAATCATGAGCAGAGTGCCCACAATAGCCACGGCCAGAGGCAGCCAGAGAGGGGAGAGCACCCAAAGCCAGCTCCATGATGTAATCCCGGAGAGCTTCAATGCGGCGAATACTGCCGCCAGTACGGCCAGGATGCCCCATCCCCGCAGGGTGTCTTTACTTGGTTTGTGTTTCATGGGCTTTCACCTCCAAACGATTCGCCAGCCGGAGCAGTTTCAGGTGCTTCCATTCTTCCACAGGCTTATGGATGCCGTATATCATCTTTAGTTGCTCCAGCATGATTTCCGTGTCCGCGATCTCCTCGGCTATGTTGTCCACCTGCGTCAGGGTGAGCTTGCTGCTGAGACCCTTGCAGAGTTCCTTTTGCAGTTCGCTCATTTCCTCGATTGCCTTAATCACCTGATTGTGGCAGCCGTAGGCGCTTATGGCCAGAGCCATGGTGTGCAATTCGTCCATTCTATCGAGTCACCTCTTTCTCGCTCATCCGTGCGGTGAGGATCACTCCAATGTCCACATAGGCCACCAATTTCCCATTATAGGAAACGATGATTGCGCCGTCTTCCAGCTTCATCTCGTCAGCGGGGATATTGATATAATCCCCGCCGTTGATCTGTGCGACAAATCTATTTTGTGTCATATCGCATCCCTCTCTGTGAGTTGGTCAGAAATCCCCTGCATGACATAGAGAGCATTGGGCAATGCGATTCCGTTACCCCACAGCTTGTATTCAGAACTATCCGTGTGCAGCTTGTTGTAATAGGTTAGCATCTGCTCTCTTGTGTATTCCTTGACGGCCTTGCCGTTAATCTCTGCATGGGCGTTTCTCACGTCCAGCCAGAATTTATACTCCTCATCCGTGAGGGTTTCTTTCTGATCTGGGTGGCCCCATGTGTCCGGGAATCCCTGCAAACGGGCGCATTCGGTTGGGGTCAGCCTGCGGATTATGTAACAGGGTTCTTTCTCTACAAAAGATTGTTTTTCCATAACCATCGGCGTATTTCCGCCACCGGTTCCCATTCTGCTCGTGAGGGTCTGCACCTTTCCGCTTTCGTCAATGCTCACCCTGCTGTCTGCCGGGTGATTCTCGATAGAGTAGGCCGTTGTGGTAGGAAATGCAACAGGTTCCACCACAGCAATTCCCTCCTGATTTTTGGCGGGAGAGGGGTCAAAAGTGTATGCGACCCCATGCGGCGTCCCATGGCTATCACTGCAAAGCGTGGGCATTACATTTACGGCATAATTTGCCCCACCTTTGCCACCTTGCTGATCGATAGCAATTATATAATTTGCTATTACCTTGCTGCCGTCTCCCGCTCTATCATCTGGAGCAGGGCTGTTTTCAGCATCTCCGGTAATTGTTTGCCACGGCGCTCTGCCCTCCGTAAAATACCCTCGCAAGCCTTTGCGCTCAAATAATACTTTCCAGGCGCATTTACCTCTAAGATCGAGGACAAGGTAGATTCTACGGCGGCGCTGGGGGACTCCCCAGTATTGAGCATCGAAAACTCTGTAAGCAAGGCTCCATCCGTCTCCCATGTAAGCGTCGGCATAGGGCCATTTGCCTTTCGCAGGCGGTGGCACAATGGAGTCTGGTTCGCAGATTTTGATGAGTTCCTCGATAACGATTCGGAAATCTTCTCCTCCGTTGCTGCTGAAGGCTCCGGGGACGTTTTCCCAAATAGCGAAAGCTGGATATACTCCATTTGTTGCTTCCCTCATTTCTCTGATGATGCGGACGGCCTCCATAAACAGCCCGCTCCTGGTTGTTTCTTCATCTCCATTTGCTTCGTGCTTCAAGCCTGCCCGTTTGCCTGCCACAGACAGGTCCTGACAGGGAGAGCCGAATGTGATAACGTCAACAGGCTCGATCTCTGCACCATTTACCTTGCTGACGTTTCCAAGATGCCGCATGGACGGAAATCTGCTGCTAGTGACAGCTATGGGGTACGGTTCCACCTCTGACGCCCATACTGGAGTGCCACCGCAGAGGCTTGCGGCCAGCGGAAAGCCTCCGGACCCATCGAACAAACTGCCTATTTTAAAGCTCATTTCTCCATCACCTGCAGTCCTTCCCATTCCCATTTGCTCTGATTTTTGCACCCGGCGCATACACAGGTCAGCTTGCAATTTTTGCAGAGGCAATTTGCCGGGCAGTTGGGCGGTGGGTCTGAATGGACGTGCTTGCAGGCATCACACGCCACGCTCTCCCTGAGTGTTTTTAGCAGGGCGGCGTTTTCTGTAGCCAGCTCCGTGATTGCTTTGGCATTGGCATCCCGCTCCGCTCTGGCCATCTCCAGCAGCCTCTCGTACTGCGGGATAATCTCATGTT
>CAYVTA010000119.1:0-5601 GCA_964454355.1 uncultured Eubacteriales bacterium
GGTTATCGATTCTCTTGATGAGATTTCCGCAATCGGTCACAGAGTTGTTCAGGGCGGTGCCAAATATAAGGAAAGCACTATCATAGATGCTGATGTTATTGCTGCAATTGAAGAGCTTTGCGATCTTGCACCTCTTCATAATCCCGCACACATCCAGGGTATCAATGCTTGTCTCGAGGTTTTCGGTGCAGATGTTCCTCAGGTTGCTGTTTTTGATAACGCATTCCACAGCACAATGCCTGAAGAAGCATATATGTTCGGTATTCCTTACGAATACTATGAAAAATATCAGATCCGTCGTTACGGCTTCCACGGCACATCTCACAGATATGTAAGCGGTGAATGTGCTCGTATCATGGGTAAGGATCTTAAAGATATCAAGCTTATCACCTGCCATTTAGGTAACGGTTCTTCAATCACTGCTATTAAGGACGGTAAGGTTATTGATACATCAATGGGTCTTACTCCTCTTGACGGTTTCGTTATGGGTACACGTTCAGGCGGATTTGATCCTTCAGTTGTAACCTTCCTTCAGGAAAAAGAAGGCTGGACTCCTGCTGAAACAAACGCAGTTCTTAACAAGAAATCCGGTATTTTCGGTATTTCCGGCGGCATGAGTGACGACAGAGACATTCTCAAGGCTGCAGCCGAAGGCAACAAAAGAGCAGAGCTTGCAAAGAAAATGCTTTGGTACCAGATCAGAAAGTACATCGGTTCATACATCGCAGCAATGCAGGGCGTTGATGCAATCGTATTTACAGGCGGTATCGGTGAAAACTCACAGCCCCTTCGTCAGAATATCTGTGAAAGCTTCGAGTACATGGGCGTAAAATTCAACGCTGAAGAAAATCCCAAGGCAATCAGAGGCGTAGGCGGAGAGCTTTCAACACCCGATTCAAAGGTAAAGGTATATGTTATCCCCACCAACGAAGAACTTATGATTGCAAGAGATACAAAGGCTATTGCAGAAAAAGTACTTTAATAAAATTGCAAGGGAATAAAAGTGCAGACCGCAAAAACGGCTACACATAAATATTAAAATTAAAAAACAACAAAAGAATAAAAGTTAGAGTAAAAGGAGCTGTTTTTACAGCTTCTTTTTATATGTTCAATTCCATTGCAATATGAGCTATGCCTTCTTCCAGAAATTCACCGGATACAATTTCAAAACCTGCCTTTTCATAAAATCCTACGGCGTGTTTTTGTGCATCTATGCATATTTTCTTGCATTTCATTTTATTTTTAATCACCGGTATACTCTTTTCAAGCAATTCTTTTCCCATACCGTTCCCGTGTATTACAGTCAGCACTCTGCCGACTTTCACTGTATTTTTATCGTTATCTTTATAGTATGCCCTTAAGTACGCCATAATTTTATCATTTTCTTTAATAAAACAATGAAGGCTGTTATAATCAATATCATCACAATCCTGATAATGGATTTTTTGTTCCATTATAAAAATTTCTGCTCTTGCTTTTAAAATTTCATAAAGCTCCGCAGTTGTTAATTCACCAAACTCTTTAGCAGCAAAACACATACTCTTCACCTGTAAACTCCACCTTTGAATGACAGTAAAAAAATATAGCTTTCTATATTATATATTTTTTATTCAAACAAAGCAACATCATATAATGCTGATATTTATTATAATTCTTGACAATTCAACACACTTGAATTATAATTTTTTCAGAAATCAATATGGGCTCGTAGCTCAGTTGGGAGAGCGTTCGGTTCGCAACCGAAAGGTCGAGAGTTCGATCCTCTTCGAGTCCACCATATCACACGAAAACGGACCCTCTTAAAATGGGTTCGTTTGTCATTTAAAGCTTTAAAACAAACAATTATCAGCCTCACTTTTTGTAACTGCATAACAATATACATCTGAAACAGTATTTATTTTGTGTAAAATTAACAAAGTTTTCGAATCAATTTCTACAGTCCAGAGTTTTTGCGTTCAACTTATTTTATTGACTTATCTCCTGATTTTTGGTATTATTAAATAGTATTAAAATAGGTAGAGCTATATTTTCTGCCAATGAAGGAGGAATTTGTTTTGACAGATGCAAAAACACTTGCCTACATTAATATGTATGCGATTTTGGGCACACTTGAAAATCTGTGTGCTCTCGACGAAGATGCAAGAGCTCTGCTCACTAACAAAAAACCAATTACAATATGTATTGAAGTAAAGGACGGTCCTGCCGCTACACTTACATTCAAAAACGGCAGATGCCGAATGGAGGACGGCGTAGGTCCCTGTGACATAAAAATCCCGTTTTCATCATGTGAAAAATTCAACGGTATGATTGACGGAACGGTTACTCCAATTCCGTCAAAGGGTTATACTCATATCGGTTTTCTTCTCAGGGATTTTGTAAAGCTTACAGACTTACTTACCAGATATTTGCGTCCGGACCCTGAGGATCTTCTTGATGAAAGATTTTTCAATATCAGCACCTCACTGATGTTCTATACTATTTCCGTAGCTATCGCTCAGATAGGCAATCATGACGAGGTAGGTAAATTCTCAGCAAAACATATGGTTGACGGTGACATTCTTCTCTCAATCAAAAACGGACCGAAATCTACTATCAGCGTAAGAAATCATAGACTTCTTACAATCAAGAAAGCACCCGAATCTCCCAGAGCTCTTATGGAATTTACATCAATGAAGCTTGCAAGAGATCTGTTTGACGGCAA
This sequence comes from uncultured Eubacteriales bacterium, assembly GCA_964454355.1. Taxonomy (GTDB): domain Bacteria; phylum Bacillota; class Clostridia; order Oscillospirales; family Acutalibacteraceae; genus UBA1081. The sequence goes on from CAYVTA010000119.1 coordinate 2,702, forward strand.
TGTTAATTCCGTTGCCTGTGTCGGTGACGGCTCAATTGCAATGGGTGGCATGATTTCCATGGTTGACAATATGAACAGAATCCTTGACCTTGTAGGTCTGTATCTTGCATAAGGGAGGTTAAAAAAGATGGCTTCAAAAAAAGATTCGGTATATTATGATCATAAAAAAAGTCAGGAATGGTTCAAAAGAGCTGTTAATGTAATACCATCGGGTATTTACGGTCATTTAGGTCCTGCTGAAGGACTCTGGATCCCCACCTCATCATGGCCTTATTTTGCTCAGAAAGCTGAAGGCTCTTACTTCTGGGATGTTGATGGTAACAAATACCTTGACTATATGTGTGCTTATGGTCCCAATGTTCTCGGATACAATGACCCTGATGTTAACGCTGCCGCAATAGAACAGGCATCAATTGCAAACTGCACCACCACTCCTTCATATAAGATGGTTGAATTTGCAGAACTTATGGTAGATACTGTTGCATCTGCTGACTGGGCATTTTTCGCAAAGAACGGTAATGATACCACACAGGCAGCTATTATGTGTGCCCGTTATTATACACACAAGAAAAAAATCATCTTTGTTAACGGCTTCTATCATGGTGTTTCACCCTGGACACAGAAGCTTGACTATCCGGGTGTTCTTCCCGAAGATGTTGCTAACAACCTTTATGTTGACTGGAATGACATTCCTGCACTTGAAAAGCTGATTGCTGAAAATGAAGGTGAAATTGCGGCATTCATCGCAACACCGTATATGCACGGTAATTTCCTTGACAATGAAACTCCCGAGGCAGGCTACTGGCAAAAAGTCAGAAAGCTTTGCACCGAAAAGGGTATTGTTCTTATCGTAGATGATGTTCGTGCAGGTTTCAGACTCGACCTTGCCGGCTCTGACCATTACTACGGCTTTGAAGCTGACCTTATCTGCTTCTGCAAGGCTCTTGCAAACGGCTGGAACGTATCCTGCCTTTGCGGTAAAGACTTCCTCAAGAGCTCCATGAGCGGTCTCTCCTACACAGGCAGCTACTGGATGAGTGCAATTCCTTTTGCAGCAGGTATGGCTTGCATCGAAAAACTTAAAAAGCTCAACGCACCCGCACTTTTCAGAGAACTCGGAACAAAGCTGACAACCGGACTTAAGGCTGCAGCAGAAAACAACGGCTTTGACCTTGTCGTTTCCGGTGAACCTGCATTGTTCTACCTGAGAATAGCAAATGATGACAGTCTGTTCTTGCATCAGGACTGGGTACAGGAGATGGTTCACAGAGGTATTTTTATTACCAGCCATCACAACCACTTTATTAACGCTTCTCTTACGGAAGATGACATCAAATACACCTGTGAAGTTGCTGATGAAGCTTTCAAGGCTGTCAGAAAACGTCATCCGGAAGCATTTTGAGCATCAAATATTGAAACTCAACAGCACTTGCTGTTAAAATAAATTATAAAATGGAGGAAAATATTATGCCACTTTCTAAAGCTGAATGGCTTGCACTTGAAAAAAAGGCAAATGAGCTTCGTATGCTTATCCTTGACACAACAAAATGGGCAGGCAGTGCACATATCGGCGGCGGTATGAGCGCAATTGATGTTATGACTGTACTTTATCATAAGTACATGAAAATTGATGTCAGCAACCCCAACTGGGAAGACCGAGACAGATTTATTCTTTCTAAAGGCCATGTAGGCGTAGCTCTTGCTCCCCTGCTGTGTGACCTTGGCTTTAATGACAAGGAACTGCTCAAGACCTTCAACCTTTCAAACTCAACTATGGGTATTCATCTTGATTCTAACAAGGTTGTTGGTGTTGATGCATCAACAGGCTCACTCGGTCACGGTATGTCGATTGCAGTAGGTACTGCTCTTGCAGCTAAAGTACTGGGCAAGGATTACAAAACTTATGTCCTTTTGGGAGACGGCGAATGTGACGAAGGCTCCAACTGGGAAGCAGCAATGTCTGCAGCTCATTACAAAACAACAAATATGATTTCATTCGTTGACCGCAACAAATGCATGATCGACGGCAGAACAGAAGATGTCATGAAGCTTGAACCCTTTGCAGACAAATGGACTGCATTCGGTTTTGAGGTTAAAGTTATTGACGGTAACAACATCAAGGAGATCTGCGAAGCTATTGACGAAGCTCTGGCTAACGAGACCGACAAGCCCTATATGATCATTCTTGATACAATCAAGGGCTGCGGTGTTGATTACATGGAAGACGATTACACATGGCATTACGGTGCAATTGATGACAACAAGTACGAAGAAGCAAAAGCAAGTCTTCAGAAGCATTATGAAAAGAGAATTGCAAGAGTAGAAAAGGAGGCTGAATAAGATGGCAGGCGGATTAACCTATACAGCACTTGACTCAACATCACTCTCAACAGCAGAGATTTACGGTCAGGCACTTGTAGAGCTCGGTGAAGCTCATCCTGAGGTCGTTGCACTTACAGCCGACCTTGCAAAGTCAACAAAAATCGGCGAATTTATGAAAAAATTCCCCGACAGATTTTTCAATGTAGGTATCGCAGAACAAAATATGTTCGGTATTGCAGCAGGTATGGCAAAGGCAGGTCTCGTACCTTTCCTTTCAACCTTCTCACAGTTTGCATCATTCCGTTCAGCTGACCAGCTTCATACAGATCTTTGCTATCAGAACGTAAACGCAAAAGTTATTGCTACCCATTCAGGTACATCATTTGGTCAGGCAGGTTCAACACATCATGCGATCTGTGACCTTGCTCTTGTCCGTTCAATTCCAAACCTTACAGTCATCTGCCCTGCTGACGGTGTTGAAACATACAACGCAGTTATGGCAGCTTATGAAACACCCGGTCCTTTCTATATCAGAATCAACCGTGGTTTCGACAGAGTTCTTTACAAGGATTCAAATT
>CAYVTA010000120.1:0-5591 GCA_964454355.1 uncultured Eubacteriales bacterium
CCCGCCTCACCATCAAAAAACGACACCGTCCTGTCGGATGGTGTCGTTTTTTGGCATAGACTACGCTATTTGATACAATGCAACAGCGTTAGTGGGAGCGTTGCAACATGTCTCCGAACTTACTCATAGGATTACTCCTTCGCCAAGGCTCAACCCAACTTTTTTCATAACAAACCATGTCATTTATATGAATTTCCTTGTAAGCAAAACATAACTTGACATTATGTTACCAGATGCAAGTAGTCACTTTTTGTCTGTTTTTAATATCGCCTGGATTTCAGCCAAGTGTGTCTGCGTAAATCGAATATCTGCGTTACCAATTTGGATTGTGATTGGCTCACTTGTATGGACATTAGCAGATTCTATGCTGCGGTAAAACTGCTCGATAATCTCTTTGTTCGAGCGCATAGCCTGAAAGCGTTTGCTACAATCCAAACAGAGTGAAATTCTTAATTGAGGCCAATAATACTTCGGTTGCGCCCAAATATTACGCACTTCAATGTACTCTGTAGATTTAACAGTTCGACACATCTGACAGAAACAGCCGTCTGTATTGGATGCTGGGCGATATCGCTTGATAGTGTTCTCTCGAATCTCTCCGCTGTTGACTAACTGCTCTTTTCCATTCGGCAGGCGCACCTTGTCAACCGTTCGCAATTCTTGAACCTTAATTATCTGACGGGCGCTTTTGCTCTGACTCTGAATTTGAGCACGGAGATTATTATGATTTTTAACTGGCTCGTTGGGGAAATCGCTTTCATCAAATACACCGGTATAATCCGTGCGTTTGATACCTGCCAATCCATATTTTTCAATGAGTTCTTCAGATATAAAACCTTCAAAGATACACTGCTCAAGAATATGGTAGCCATAGCGGATGTCAGGCATTTGCAGATCTTCAATATCATCGGCGGTGATTTGAGTTCTTATGCCTAAGTCCTCATAAGAAACCAAAGTAATATCTCTACAGCCAATTAGCTTTGCCAACTCCATAGCTTCCTTAGAAGCTACGTGAGAGTTGATTAACTTTCCATAGAAGTAGCCTGTCGTAATGAATACATCTCCTGTATGATAACCACCATCTTCGGTAAGCAAAGGTACACGGTCCTTATTTTGCAGAAGCACACCGATGGATGTAATAAACTGGCTGCGATTACGCTTCAGTTCAGAAATGAGTTGTCGATATTTTTCTGCGTTAGAAGCCACTGATGTGAGAATGCTTTCCAGCTTATCATCGTAAAGAGATTTTTTATATCTGCTATCCATGACCACAATATCCACACCGAGAATTCGCTCAAGTGTGTTTTTTGGCAGAATCTTCGTATTTAAGATGCCGTATTCCGGGGTTGATACATTCGCAGATTCATCAACAAATATACTCATTTCGTTGAAGGAAACATAGGAAATCTCTTGTGCTGAATACCGGCTCTTTATCGGGATAATTATTGCGCTTCTAAGTTGCTGTGAATACGGTCGAAGTTCCGCTGTTTCCGCAAGGTAGCGATACAGCGCTGTACGGTATTTATCATCCTCGATTCGCAGATGCGCCCTTTCACAGAGAATTCTGACAATTTCAGACATATCAATCTGTTTACATCCCAGATTTCTAAGCTTGTTTTCATTCTCTTCGTTTTTAGGATCATCAATGATACTTCGCTTCGTCTTCTCATTGAGCTGTGACTTGTCCAACATGAGATGAACGATCCGAGGATATCTGTACACCAGATCACTCGGTGCAGCAAAATACTGATCGTCATATGTCGGGATAAATCGACAACGTTTCAAATCCTCCAGTATGCTACTGTTATCAATCCATCCGTCCTCGTCATTTTTGAATAGCGAGAACTTGATCTGGGAGCCGTACTGCTGGGCTTGGAAACGAATAAACTGCAGCACATTCATACGCGATTTCCGAGCAATCTTTTTGAGAACTTCGGTGTAAGCAGTATACATCTCTTGCTTCAGCTTAGCATTCCACGCATTTTGCAGCACATTATCTCGTGATGCAGTAAGCTCAAATGGCACATCAATTGCCAAAGGAACACCAAGTTCAATCGCAGTCGGCAGACCGCAATAGAGATAATAACGGAATTTGGCAATCTGTCGTTCAGGAACATAGAAAATAATTTCCTGTTCTTCACCAATTACCTTTGTTCCGTTCGTTCTCTCCATCAACGCATCTGCATCATCCACAACAAGGATGTGCTTATAGATATCAAAGATATATTCTTGGCTTCCGACACGGATCACTCGCTTATCATCCACATCTTCGATATGGATTTTCGTGCCATTGATGTTAATGTCTTTTAGCTTTCTAAGGCAGAGGCACAATGCCAAAACGGTGTCCGTTTCAAACCTTGTAGACAGACGTTTCCTTAAACTAAAGACCATTTTTGTTCCGGTGGATTCTTCGTCAATAGGCGCAACCTTATCCGGGATAGTAGGTGTTTCAGCTTTCAACCGGAAATGGAACTCGTTGCTATGTATGTCCACGCTGTCTGCAACTGCAAATACAGTTTTGAATCCGATACCCTTTTCTCCGATTTCAAAAGAGCCTGTCCGCAGCTGCTTCTTGGTCGATTCACCGATGGCGGTAATGGAACGAACATTTTTCTTTTGGAATCCACATTCATTGTAAGAGGTGGTAATCGTATTCCCATTGACAGTCAGATTGAATGTTGGGCATACACCTTCTGGATATTGGCAGTCATCGGCGTTCTGAATCAACTCGCGTATGAATCTTTGTGGATCGGAGTTAAGTTCTCTAATCACCTTAATATAGCTGTCGTAATGTTTTTTTCCGAAGGCCGTCTTAATTGAAGAGCGAACTTCACGAAGTAACTTCATAAATTCTGGGACAGACAAGGAATCTTCCGCTTCGTTCAACTTGATAGATGCAGCGCGCATCTTCATGTTTGCTGCGAAATAATCATCCTTCTCTACATCGTGACAAAACTGCGCAAAAGCATTCAGAGTATCCTGGCTTGATAACACCAGGATGTTCTTGCCTACGAAATACGGTGCTTTCCTATCAAGCGCTGTTGTAATATACGAATATTTTCTAAGACGCATATACCGTGCGACCGTCTCGTCCAAAAACGTTTCATCTATAGGTTCGTCAGGAGAGATAATAAAGTGCACATCTTTAACATCCGCGGAATGAGTTACATCAAATTCCAACGCTCTGTTCTCCTTAATTCGGAGAATGGACCCTTCATTGAAAGCCTTAATGCATTTGGGATGTTTGGAGAGTTCATACAGCAAATCAACAGGAAGCTGTTTATTTGGAAGCCGATTGACCAGATCAGCATAAACAACTTCCGAGGCATCCAGGATCTCAAGCGCTTCCTGTACTGGAATTTTCATCTGCATCGCTCGTGCGAACAGCTGATACAGCGCATCCTTCATTACCTCAATGCCATACAACAGAACATTACATTTTCCTGGAACGACGAATAATTCCTTGTCGTAATTCAACAGCAAATACAGCGATATCGGATCAGCGATATTTTCATCGGGGTGGAAGCTGAATACCTCCGCTGCACTCTTGAAGTGATTTTCTTCTGTATATAGAATCTTTTCCTGCAGGAAAGCCGATCCCAAATAAACATTAGATTTAAGGCAAACGAGCTTGTCGTTGCTTCGGTCAATCGCAAAGAAATACCCTCTTGCATGTGGAACATATGTCAAAATTTCATTCTTAACCAATCGGGCATAATCGATATACACCAAATGAAGCATTCGTGCAAAAGTATCTCTGCTATGCTTAAACCATGCGTTCTCTCCCTGATCATCTACATTTTCTCGGGAACTGTCCAGCTTGAACGGAATATGGCACGACACCGGCACGGTAGTCTTAACCTGTGTGGGCAAGAACGAATACAGTGTGCCGCATCCGACCTCGGAAACGTATTCAGGATTTGGAATAACAACTTGCAGCCGCATTTGTTTTCTCTGAAATGCGGTCTTCGCATCGTATCGCGACACGCACATGTCTCGATTGTATTCTATCGGCATGGTGTACCGGGTACAGACTATCGTTGTTTCTTGTTTCTGCATAAACCGATGGCGTGCGCTCATAGAGGAGGAAATAACAACCCCATCTTCACAATCAATGCCTTCCGGTGTCCTTATCTTCTCCAACCCTTTGGAGACAGTAAACTCCAACGAATCAAAACAATCAAAATACATTCTGATTCTCGTCAGCTTATTAAGGAAAAGAATAGGGTTTTTGTTAAACAAGGCGGCTTTCGTGCAATATTCCGAAACAAGTTTGTCATAGATCTTACGGCAAATTGCACCTCGTTCACCAGCAAGCGCTTTATCGTCACGATTACCTGGGTTCCTGGTTTTCATATACAGCGTAAGCCTCGTTCCGGATACACCGCTAAAACCGTCATACCGTTCTTCTGGAACAGTGAAGTTGTTCTCGTACAGCATGAATGAAAACATACCGCTCTGAACCAGAACCTTATCAGCAACGCCAAAAACCGACTTAAAGCCAATTCCTTTCTCACCAATTTCAATTCGGTCGGGAGAAATATTCTTTGCGGCCTCTGCAATACCAGTAATGGAGAATACATTTTCGGGGCTAAAACCGACCTCGTTGTACTCCAGCGTGATTGTTCCGTAATTAAAATCAAAGTGGATGCTTAACTCACAATCCTCCGGATTTGCATAGTCGCAGTCATCAACATTCTGGATCAATTCAAACAGAAACCGCAGTTCATTCGTGTAGAGTCCATCCGCACCAACAGATAAGAGCGATGCCAGGGTTGTATTGAAATTTTCTCCGTTTAATGAAGCGGTCTGGACAATCGCCTCGCGGAACTTTCTGAGCAAAGAAATATAATCACGATGTTCCTCAATCGTACTAAGATCACTGCGCTTAACAGATCTAAGGACGCTGCGAAGCTCAGGCAACTTGTTTTTATCCAAAGTTGTCCGTCCCTTGTCCAGATAAAATTCATTTGTTATCTGTTGAAAGCCCATAGCAAGGCTCCTTTCTATTCAATGCGAATCACACCGTTAGCGATAAGAGTGGTATGAATGTCTGATTGGGCAATTTGCTGCTTAATGCTTGCCACCTTCACTTCATATCTCTCTGTTGCATTCTCCAATTCACTCTGCTTCATGCGAATAATATTCTCATCATACGCTTCTCTGATCTGCTGCTCAAGTCCGCGCTTTCTATGCTTGAAATTGCTTTCCAGACTTCCAAGCTTATACGATGCAGAAAGATTCGCATCTTCTATACATTCTTGGCGTTCTTTATTCCACATCGAGATGTGTTTTGCTTCTAATGCTTTCCACCTTGCGGTAAAATCACTTTTCACAGGAGAGCCGGCAGAACCACTTATAAGTATCTCGATAATTTCATTGGAAACAACATCGCTTTCAGAAACTGCTACCAGTCTAAACCTGGATCGAACACCAACATAGTTCCAGGCATAAATCGAAAATGCGTATTCGCCTTTGGGTATAGAATCAGATGAGTAGCTAAGACTTACATATGTAGGCGCGTTTACCGCAAAATACATTGCAGCCTGTTTCACCAGAGGATGCATCGCTGTGATGAAAAATGTATTCTT
>CAYVTA010000121.1:0-5562 GCA_964454355.1 uncultured Eubacteriales bacterium
ATTTCATATTACCAACATTTTCTTTAAGAATAAAAGCACCCTGATTAGGGTGCTTAAAAATTAAAATTCAATTTTTGATGCAATATAAGCTTCAAGCTCGTCAATGGGAAGTCTTACCTGCTCCATTGTGTCTCTGTCACGAACTGTTACGCAGCCGTCGGTTTCGCTGTCAAAATCATATGTGATACAGAAAGGAGTACCGATTTCGTCCTCACGGCGATATCTCTTGCCGATTGAACCGGTTTCGTCAAAGTCAACCATAAACTTTTTGCTGAGCATATCGTAAACTTCCATAGCCTTGTCGGAAAGCTTCTTTGAAAGAGGAAGAACTGCTGCTTTGTAAGGAGCAATAACAGGACTCAAATGAAGAACAACTCTTGTGTCGTTCTTTTCTGCATCAATAACTTCCTCGTCATAAGCCTCACAAAGAAGGGCAAGTACAGTTCTGTCAAGACCGTATGTGGACTCAATTATGAAAGGAATATACTTTTCGTTTGTTTCCGGATCAAGGTAATCCATCTTCTGACCACTGTATTCCTGATGTCTTGTAAGGTCAAAGTTGGTTCTGTTATGAGTACCGTTGATCTCACCCCAACCAAAGGGGAAAAGAAATTCTATATCACAAGCAGCCTTTGCGTAATGTGCAAGCTTTTCATGGTCATGGAAACGAAGATGATCAGCAGGAATACCAAGATCCTGATAATACTTCATTCCGTAGTTTTTGAAGTAATCATAAAGCTCTGTATCAGTACCTTCCTTACAGAAAGTCTGGAACTCCATCTGTTCGAACTCAATTGTTCTGAAAGTAAAGTTGCCGGGAGTTATCTCATTTCTGAAAGCCTTACCGATCTGACCGATACTGAAAGGAAGCTTTGCTCTCATTGAACGCTGAACGTTGAGATAGTTAACATATTCACCCTGAGCATTTTCAGGACGAAGATAAATTACACTTTTGCTGTTGTTTGTAACGCCTCTGAATGTCTGGAACATGAGATTAAATTCTCTGATATCGGTAAAGTTGTGCTTACCGCAGTTAGGGCAAGGAATGGAATGATCCTTGATATACTGGAACATCTCTTCCTTAGTCATACCGTCAGCATGAGCATTTTCATCAAAATCATCAATAAGATTATCTGCTCTGTGACGCATTTTACATTCTTTACAGTCAAGAAGAGGATCAGAGAAGGATGCAACGTGACCACTGGCTTCCCATACTCTGGGATGCATAAGGATATCAGCATCAACTTCATAGCTGTTCTTTCTTTCCTGAATAAATCTCTTTCTCCATGTATCCTTAACATTATTTTTAAGTCTTGCACCTAAGGGACCGTAATCCCAAGTATTTGCAAGTCCGCCGTAAATATCGCTTCCTGCAAATATAAAACCTCTGCTTTTACAAAGGGCAACAATTTTTTCCATTGTCTTTTCGGTATTATTCATTTATATGACCTCCGATTTAACATTTCAACTAATTATTTTAATCCATTAGTTCTTAAATGTCAAGATTAAACACGCAATAATACGTAAGTTTGTTAATTTTTTAAACAAAATGTAAATTATGCAACTTTTTCTTGACACACTGCACCGTGTGTGTTAAACTCACAATTACTGTTAACAGAAAAAGATTTAATATTGAAAGGAGATGGACAGAATGATGAATAATATGGCAACACTAATCAGCAAGGCAGAGCACATTTTGTCCGTTTCAAAATAAAAACGGATGATATTTCAGTCTCAGCTTTGCGCTGAGACTTTTTTTACTTTATAGAAAACTGCGTTTCCATAAAGCAAAAAAAACATTATATGTTCCGCCTCGGGCCCCTTTTTGCGGGCACGGCGATGGACTAATCGAAAACGGTCGCCGCAGTACGGCGAAAGCCGTTTTCTTGTTTTCAATTTTGATAAATTTGAGGTGTGTATATGGAAAAACAAAAAAGTGAACATTTTGCGGCGATAAAAAATACTGTTTACGCCGTAAAAATCATTTTCAAAGCATCGCCCTATCTGCTTCCGGGTTACACTGTTTCAATTTTCGGATATTGGTTTTTTGAAAACTATCTGAAAAACGTTGTCTTTCTTGACAAAATGCTCAGCATTGTAACAGACGGCGGCACATTTGAAACATTTATGAAAGCACTTATAATTTTTTGTATTGCCGGTATCGTTGCATATTTTCTTGACTGCTTCGGCGATTTTATTTCCTCTTCGGAAAACAAAAAAGTATATAAACTGCTTAATGAACAGATTTTCAGAAAAGCTTGTAATGTTGATATAGAATGCTACGAAAATCCCAAGTTCTACGATAACTATAAACGAGCAACGGATGTCATAAACAACGACATGACACTTGAATTTTCTTGGTGTTTAAGCAATATGATTGCTTTTATTGCAGTAGGAGCAAGTCTTGTTTCCTATATCTGCTCAGTAGACCCGAAAATACTTTTATTTCTTTCAGGTATGATCCCGTATGTTCTTTCACAGTCATACAGAAATAAGCTTGAGTACAAAAAAGACAAAGAAATGACTTCTAACAACCGCAAAAAGGATTATGTCCAGCGAGTTGTATTTCTCAAGGACTTTGCCAAGGATATGCGAACATCCGGTATATATCATGTAATGAAAAACAGATTTGTAAGGGCTGTTGAAAGCAACCGTGAGATTATCCGAAAATACGGCTGGAAAACAGGTGCACTTGATGTTCTCGGAGGCTTTTTCAGTGAGATTTTACCTATTGCAGGCACACTGATTTACGGTGTTTACGGTTTTATAAACGGAACGGTGTCCGTTGCCCAATTTGCAGTTATTGTAAGTGCAATAACCGGTCTTAAATCCATTATCGAAAACATTGGCAGAGATCTGAAGGAAATTCAAAGAGTTTCTCTCTATTTCGGCAATCTTAAAATATTTTTTGGATATGAAAACAAGCTGAAAAACGGAACAAGAAAAGCGGAAACACTTGAATCCGTAGAATTTCGCAATGTAACCTTTACATATCCGGGTGCAAAAAAGCCTTCACTTAAAAATGTTTCTTTTTCAGTGGGCAAAGACGAAACAGTTGCGATAGTAGGCAAAAACGGTGCAGGCAAATCCACTTTTGTAAAGCTTTTGCTCCGCTTCTACGATCCTGATGAAGGTGAGATTCTGTATAACGGCATAAATGTCAAGGAGTTTGATACGGAATCACTTCGCAAGCGTGTAGGTACTGTTTTTCAGGATTACAAAGTTTTCGCTCTGTCAGTAAATGAAAATGTACTTTGTCGTGACTGCGAAAATGAAAAAGACCGTGCTCACGCAAAACGAGCACTTGTAAAAAGCGGCGCCTTCAGCAAAATCAGCACCCTTGAAAATGGTGCCGACACAGTCCTTACAAGAGAATTTGATGATAAGGGAGCCGGTCTTTCCGGCGGTGAACAGCAGAAGGTCGCTGCAGCAAGAATGTTTGCACACACGTTTGATTTGGCTGTACTTGATGAGCCGTCTTCTGCTCTTGACCCTATTGCAGAATATAACATGTATGAAAGTCTTATTGACGAAACAAAAAATAAAATGGTTGTATACATTTCCCACAGGCTTTCAAGTGCAGTACTTTCAGACAGAATTTATGTTTTTGAAAACGGTACTGTAGCTGAAAGCGGAAGTCATGCAGAGCTCATGGCGAAAAACGGAGTGTATGCGGAAATGTTCACAATGCAGGCATCAAACTATAAAGACGAGGAGGGAGAAGAATGCTGAAGAAAAAAGAAAAAGGTCAGCACAGTATAATCAGCAACATCTTTTTTATCCTTAAAATAATGTATGAAATTTCTCCCGGACTTGTTATCGGTGAAATCGTGACAGATATTCTCACAACACTGCCTGACAAGCTTATTTCCGTTATCGGAATCAAATATGTTATCGACCAGATCGATAAGCCAAACGGAATACGCAATATTTTCATTGCCCTTGCAATAATGGTTTCCGTTATCATAATCGAAAATATTGTAAACGCACTGTTCTTCGAGCTTTTTGCTCACAGAGAAAGAGAAAAGCTGTATTTGGGTATCCACTCAAAGCTTTATGAAAAAGCAATTTCACTTGATCTGGCAAGCTATGATGATTCTTCATTTTACAGCGATTTTATTCTTGCAATTGAAACATCTTCAGAAAATATCAGATATATTCTCAATCTCATAAGAGGATATGTTGCTGAAATTGTCGCATTTATATCAATCGGCACGGTAATGTTCACTATTGACCCTGTATGTCTTGTGATAATTCTCTTTTTTGTTATCACTTTTCTTCCAATCGGCAAGCACACAGGTAATCTTCAGATGAAACGCCGTGAAGCGATGAATGAGAAATACAGAAAAGCTAATTATTTTTCACGTCTTTTCTATCTTCCCGAATATGCAGGGGAAATGCGTATGCACTCAATTATCGGAATATTTTTCTCCCGTTTTCGTGATAGTGCAGATGATATTACAAGAACCCAGCGTAAATATGCAGGAAAAATCGACGGTTGGTTTTTTATCCAGGCTGTTGTTGTTCAGATTATCGGTTTCATGCTTGTACTTACTACTTATATCGGATATCAGACAATTGAGGTCGGAGCACTGACAGCAAGTGATTTTGTTTCAACCTTCAACGGTGCAGCATCTATCAGTTCCTCTGTACTGTTCCTTACGGTATACTCATTGCGTAACTTTACGGAACGCTCAAAGATGATTGAAAAATACAGAACTTTCCTGTCAACTGATTTTAAAATCAAAGACGGCGAACACATTGCTCAATGCGGAGAAGCCAAAGATATTGAACTGAAAAATGTAAGCTTTACATATCCTGGCAACGCTTCTCCCACACTGAAAAACATAAATATGACCATTCATCCGGGTGAGAAAATTGCTCTTGTTGGCTATAACGGTGCAGGAAAAACGACTCTTACAAATCTGCTGCTTCGTCTTTATGATGTAACCGACGGAGAGATAACCATTGCAGGCAGAAACATAAAAGACGAGACCGTATATTCTCACCGTGACCGTTTTGCCGCAGTATTTCAGGATTTCAAAATTTTCGGTGCAACGGTCGGCGAAAATGTAGCATTGCAGGTAGATTACGATAAAGAACGTGTCATTGAAGCTCTTGGTCATGCAGGCTTCAAAAAGGATTTACCGGAAGGCACAGAGACGATTCTTCTCAGAGAATTTAACGATGACGGTATGTCTCTTTCCGGCGGTGAAGAGCAAAAAGTTGCAATTGCAAGAGCATTTTATAAAAAATGTCCCTATGTTATTCTGGATGAACCCTCTGCAAATCTTGACCCGGTTTCAGAATACGAATTGAACCGTTCCATGATGGAAGCAGCAAAGGAAAAGACCGTAATATTTATATCTCACAGACTTTCCACAACACGCCACGCAGACAGAATCTTTATGATGGAAAACGGTGAAATCGTTGAAAGAGGTACTCATGAAGAGCTTATGGCTCTTAACGGTAAGTACGCATATATGTTTAATCTGCAGGCAGAAAAATATAAACAATAATTTATCGGTGATGTGACGGGGAACCCCCGGCGAGGGTTCCCCA
>CAYVTA010000122.1:0-5561 GCA_964454355.1 uncultured Eubacteriales bacterium
AATTGCAAATGAATTGTAGCACATAAAAAACTATATGTCAATACTTTAAAGCGGTAAAGTATTTATCTTAATCTTTCATGTCATTTGATATCCAATCATTAAAATCCATAATTATGATATCGGCCGTGTAGTATCCCCCATTACTATCATTATAATATGTAAACCAGTCTTCTGGTGTTTTTTCCTCATTTTTTTCTTTTAATTTATCTATAAAATTACTATAACTACAACTCGAATACACTAAACTTTTTCTACCATTTTTGTTACCTAATGATGACAGGTTTGATGCTGTTGTAACTGCTTTGCCTATCCACACCTTGTTATTGATTCCAACATCTTTTCTTCCAGCTTTAACAACAAGTTCTTTATCAGTTGACATTCCAACTCCAACCTTTATTTCAGGAAGAGAACGTTCTAATAAAAGTTTGTTTAACATTTTCATATAAGTATTGATGTAAAATGTTTTGTTGGCGACTTCATAAACATCATCTTTTTGCGGTGTTGTGTATATTGCATATACGCAATCTCCTCGAATGCCTATTTCTCTTAAATTATCGTCGTTTCTTAAGATTTCAATAATTTCAGAGGTAAAACTACGAATAACCTTTGACACCTTTTCTTTATCTTCATCTGCAAACAGTGCAGATGAATTTCTTATATCTACAAAAACACCTGTTACCCAACTGTAGTAACCATTTGAAAAAGTAAACGACTCATCACCTGGAACCTTGTTTTGCTCAATTACGATTAAATCATTGTCTAATATTGACTCAACTCGTTCTTTTCCTTTTCTATAATCATAAGACGACATGACTTCACTTCCTTGTTAACAATAAAGGTATAGTCCTATTAGCAATATTATTACAAATGCAATAAAACCAATTATCGAACATTTAAATCCTACATTATATTTCTTATATTTTACCGCAGCTATTTCTGCATTTATGTAAATTTCCGAAATCAAATTATCAAGATATTCTTCTTGTGACATAGTAATAAACCTTTCACGATATGAATCCCTATTACCATTTTTAATGATCCCGGAGAAAAATATATTAGAATTTAAGGGTACTGTATTTTTTGTTCTTGCGATTAAAACACTGCATAAGTTATAAAAACCAAATAATAAAACACCTATGCTAACGATGAAACACATAAGATAGAGTATGTTACAAAAATTCTTTTGACTAATACAAGTTTTTAATATATTAAAAATTGTGACGAGGCCATCATTGGTAAGAATAATAGTGAGAAAAACACCCATAGCTGTCAGCACAATTGATGTTTTATTATCACAATTGGATACAAAAGCTATATTACGGTCCAGCGTTGCTATTGCATCATTAATTTTACTACTAATATGTTCAGAGTGCTCTGACATTATCTCGTTATCTTTAACTTCAGTTGAAATCGTCATATCAAACATTCTCCTCTATCCACTCAAAAATTTTCAATTTGCTAATGTTAATTACAATGATAATAAACAGCTTTGCCATTGTATCTATATCAAGCAAACAAAACTATATGTTTAAAATAACTATTGTGTTTATCGATAAAACATAACTTATGGTTGTAATTGAATAAATGCACGCATAGCTTCTATAGATTGCTTTAAATCAACATCATTAAATCTTACATTATGCGTGTTTTCGGGATGATGTATCTGATGGCGAATATATTCAGTCATTGTAATCTGACAATTTTGTGTTGAACCATCATGAAGTGAGCGAACATATGATACAAGTGCTTTTCCTCGCTTATACATAGATAGCCATCCTTGTTCTTCAATATAACCGTACAATTCATTATGATATTCTTCCGAAATCTCAGAAAAAGCAAGGTAATTAACCTCATTAAGAGACGGATAAGGTAATTGATGAGGTAATGTATTTTCAACAACCTTTTGGGTGTCATCCATTCGAATAATACGAATATCGCTAAACTCCAACTCTTTAACGATAGTCGGACTATGGGTTGTGAGAATAACTTGTGTATTAGTTGCATTAGCCAACACAGATAATGCCCTAATCAGTTTCTTTTGATTTTCAGAGTGTTGAGATGTTTCTGGCTCTTCTATTGCATAAATTACGCTCGTTGCATTTGTCGCGTTCTGCCGACGCTCTACTTCGGCACGAAAGAAATTTAATAAAATAAGTCTTTTTGTTCCACTACCACGTTTATTAATTGGTATATTTTCATCACTTGTAATAGATACGTTTTTGAAAACATCCGCCCATTTTAACCCTGTCGCAGAAGGGATAACCGGATTAAGTGTATTTGCAACATCAGGACTCATTTCACGTAATTTCTCAAGTGTTCGTGTCGAAACTTCTCTTAATTTTGTCTCAACAATTGCTGCAACTTCATTGAGTGTTTGTTGTAATCCATCATCACGAAGTATTTCTTTTACAGCCTCTTTAAGAGGATCCTGTACTTCACTATCGCCGTCGCTATTCTTTCTATCGGATTGAAATAAGGAATATAGTGGCAAATATTTCTGTAATTTATCCCAAATTGATTTGGCATCTCCCTTTGTAACATCAATATCAGTAGTATCAAGCTGTAAATCAGCGCTGTAATGTTGCCAAATAGATGCGCGCATTACTGCATTACGTGTTCTATCATCACAATTTATTTGTTTGGATTCAATAATTCTTCGAAGCTCGTTATCTTTTTTTAAAAGCAAATCTGCACAATCAGGGTTTGTTGGATGATATGCACGAATAAATACTTTTGCACTTCCAGCATTAGGATATTTTTTTACAATTTCAAGACGACCATTCGAATTTAATAAGTATTCGTTTGCTAATGATGTTTCGTTTGTAGCATCAATTACAATACTATCGGGAAGTTCAGAAAAACAAATCGTGATTGAAATATCGTTGTCGCCATTTGCTCGTGTGCTAACATTCACATCGTCTTTGTCTAGTTTTATAACACCTTTTCCATCATTAAAGAAAATATCAAGAGCTTCTAAAACACTTGATTTACCAATATCGTTTTTTCCAACAAACGTTGTTAGGTTTTCAAAATTTATATTTGTTTCGTTAGAATAACCCCTAAAATTTTTAATTTTTAAACTTTCTATTTTCATATCCAACCTCTAATAAGCAAAAAGAGATATGCTTCAGTTAAATCCTTTATAACTACCGAAGCCTAACA
Organism: uncultured Eubacteriales bacterium; assembly: GCA_964454355.1. Taxonomy (GTDB): domain Bacteria; phylum Bacillota; class Clostridia; order Oscillospirales; family Acutalibacteraceae; genus UBA1081. Next base: position 3,163 of record CAYVTA010000122.1, read on the forward strand.
TATATGCAGCCATTGCAATAGCCAAATCCTCAGATTCAATATCCTGTTCACTCGCCATAGTTTTAAGTTCGTCAATAACAGTATCATGTGGAACGATACTACCATCAAGTTCTTTTACCGCTTTTTCAATAACCGAAGGTAAAACCATACACATTTGATAAAAGGCATCTTCTTGTCCAGTGACTAAAGCATAAAACTGGTCAAGACTCACTCTACGAATAAGCTTATGACCGACCTTCTTCTTGTCTACGGTTGTTTCCCACTTAATATTTTGTGAGCGTTGAGCAATTGCTTCAACTAAAAAACATGCACAATCATCGTCATTTAATAACTGATTTTGCATTTTGATAAATGTCTTTCCAGCCGAAGCAGAGTTCATTGTGTTATGTTTATTTTTCATTTCAACATATACGGTATGAACACTGCCAGCATTGGGGATTTCAATACCATCTGTGTTTTCATATATTACATCCCAGCCGCCTTCTTCGCCATTTGAAGGAACATGACAGTTAGCGATATATTGGAAAATTCTCTGATGAAAGTAACCTATATCATTGTTGTTAGATTTATCTCTCTGACGAAATATTTCGTTGCTTACTATTTCATCCCAAGAAGATTGATAAACTGTTTTATCAAAAATCAATTTGATAGGGTCAATTATATTTTTGTTAAATCTTTTAAGGTCAAAAGATTCCAGTTTTTCGCCATATTTTTCAATAGTAGCTTTAACATGATTTGTAAAGTCCTCTTCACTTATAAAAGATAATTTCCACATCATAAACACTCCAATGCTTCTTTAATTTTTATAGCTACATCATAAGCCAAGTTTACAGGTACTGCATTTCCAACTTGTTTATATTGCTGACCTACACTACCACAAAACTGCCATTCGTCAGGAAAACTTTGACAACGTGCGTTTTCACGAACTGTAAACGGGCGAGCTTCTAATGGATGACAGCGGTCAGTTTGTTTTTGACTCGGTGAGGTCAAAACTGTAAGAGAAGGTTCGTCAAGGCTCAATCTTCTTAATATACCAGTTCTGCCACCTTCCATATACCAACAACTTTTCATATATTCTTTTGCGATGTCTTCAGGAATATCTCTCCAATATCCGCCCGGAGGAACTAATTCAAATATTTTCTTTTTGTATTTAGAGTATGGTGTTCCTTCACTTTTTGGACAATCGAGCAAAATGTCTCTTAAAACAGGTTTATATTTATGAGGGGTCGGAAAATCAAACGAAATTTTTTTAGCCAAATCATTTCTGATGCCAATTGTAATTAAACGCTCTCGTTTTTGTGCTACACCATAATCCCATGCATTTAGAACTTTCTTTTGAATTGAGTATCCAGCATTTTCAAAAATATCACATATGGTTTTATATGTACGCCCTTTATCATGAGTAAGCAACCCTTTTACATTTTCAAACAAAAACATTTTTGGTTGAAGTTGCTCCAAGAATTTTGCATAATGGTAAAAAAGTGTTCCTCGCGCATCCTCAAGGCCAAGACGTTTGCCGGCGTAGGAAAAACTCTGACAAGGTGCTCCGCCTGACAGCAAGTCTAATTCTCCTTCGGCAATACCAAAGAATTCTTTCAAATCAAGGCAAGAAATATTTGCAATATCGTCATTAATAACTCTCCAATCAGGTCGATTACATTTAAGAGTATCTGATGCATCTTTATCAAATTCTATAAGACCAATAGTGTCAAATCCAGCTTTTTCAATTCCAAGAGCTAATCCACCTGCTCCTGCAAAAAGTTCAATAGTAGTAAATGGTGCACGTTCATCATTATCTGCTTTTTCTTGAACCACTTCTATAATATCACCAATATTGCAGTCAAGAGCGGCACAAATTTTTTCAATGCTTTCAAATGAAATGGTTTCATTTTTCCCCATTCGAGCCATAACATTAAAACTAATTCCTGCAGCTTCCTTGAGCTCAGTTTTATTCATATTTCTATCAATCAGAAGTTTCCAAAGATTGTTATAACAAACAGCCACTAGTTTACCTCCAAGCACAATAATAAAATAACACAAAAATGGGTTATTAAAATAATAACATAATAGGCTTTAAAAATCAAGTTATCTCACGTTTTCGTTAGAAAATCTTTTATTAAATATGCATAATAATCGTTTTCTGAACATCATTAGGAACTTAGTATAAGGAGCAGCAGAAAACTACTGCTCCGGTTTTAATTACGTGTTAATCAGTTCGTGATTTACAATCTCTGTTGCTCTGTTATAGACATTATTCATTGAACGCACCCAGCATATCTGATCTCTTTCTTTCAGTTCTTCGTTGATGTTTTCATCTTCACAGATTTCTTTAACAAGCTGATTAAACATCTTTTCAGCCTGCTCATCAACTTCCTGCAGATGCTTCCAAAGTGTTCCGT
>CAYVTA010000123.1:0-5513 GCA_964454355.1 uncultured Eubacteriales bacterium
CCTTATTACCTATTACTTTAACAATAATTTAGCGTACTGCTAAATTATTGTTTATCTGTATTCCTCATAAGGAACATTAACTTTCCATCCATCAACAACGTTTGCATTATCTATGCCGTCAAATTTTTCCTGACCGCTTGCAAAATTCTCTGCAATTTCTACAATCGCATCTGCAAGACCTTCCGCATCCTGTTTAATTGTACCTGTCATTGAACCGTCAGCAAGCTTTGATTTTGCCGCATCAGTTGCATCAATGCCGAAAACAGGTATATACTTTCCGCCTGATTTATTATAGCCTGCCTGCTGGAGTGATGAAATAGCTCCTAATGCCATTTCATCGTTATTTGCAATAACAAGCTCTATCATATTTTTATTAGCTTCGCTGTACTGTGCAAGAATCGTACCCATATAGTCTGTTGCTGCGGATGCAGACCAGTTGCCGTCTTGATCAACAAGATACTTATTTGAATTAGATGCATCATAAAACTCCAGCTTGTCCTTTCCTGCACCTGTCAGAATCTTATCGCAATCCTCAACTGCGTATTTTGTTCTTGCGTTGGCTTCACTATTACCTTCCTGACCTTTAAAAAGAACATAGCTTATTTTTCCGTCACCGTTTAAATCCATTTCGTCATAGTGTTCAAGTACATAATTACCTATCATTTCGCCCTGCATATGACCCGATTCATCTGAATCTGTACCGACAAACACACATTTGTCATAGCTTTTTACAACTTCTTCATCTACAGAACGGTTGAAAAATATTACGGGAATATCTTTGTCCTTTGCGATATTTACAATACTTTGTGCAAGATCTGCCGAACCTGTTTCAACAAGATTTACAACCAACATGGAAGAACCTTTTGCCAGAGCAGTTTGTACCTGTTCACTTTGAGTGGTCTGATTACTGTTTGCATCATAATTTGTAAATTTAACACCTTTTTCGCTTAACATTGAATCCAAATAAGTGCGTACGCTTGAGATATAGGTATCACTGTAGGAATAATAAAGTACGGATATTTCACCTTTTAAACCGGCAAAATCATCATCTGTATTATTTGTAATAGTATCTGAATTTTTACTGCAGCCTGTAAATGAGCACAGCAAAACCACACTAAGAATAACAGCTGTAATTTTTTTCATTTCTGTATCCTCCTTAAATTTTACTTATAGTTTTGATTCAACAGCTGATTTTATTCAAATTTTTCAAAAAAATTAGAGGCGTCGAAATAACGCCTCTAATTCTTTTATTTACATGAACGATGCAAAAAACTGCTTTATTGTTTCAAATATATTTTTAAAAAACTCGATAATTCTCTCAAAGAAGGTGAGTGAGTCCTCTGTAGCTCCCACATTTTCTGTCGTTTCATCTGAAGCATTATCTTCTGTGACAGGTTCATCCGTTGCAGGTGTGTCTGTAACCGGCTCATCTTCAACATCTTCTGTTTCCAAATCTATAAAATTAAAACCATGTTCTGTTGCATATGCTTCAGCTGTACTGTCCTTGTAGCCGTGGATATTCATACCATCTATTTTAATTGATTCAGAAGAATTAAGCAAAACAGGATGATCGCTTTCAAAACTTTCAATAATTTGATCTCTTGTAAAATCAGGATTTAAAGATGTATAACCTAAATCAACAATGGAAACATCAGGACTCATAAAATAAACATCTTTAAGAGAAATACAATCTGATAAAAATCGAAAGTCCTCTGTTTCTATCTGATTACATTTAAAAATAATCTTTTCAAGAGAAACGCATCCGGAAAAACATTGAGCATAAAACAGTGTAACATTTTCAGGGATTTCTATTGACTTTAATCTTACACAACTATTAAAAACATCATATTCTATTCTGTCAATGTTATCGGAAAGTTCAATTTTTTCAAGATTAAGACAACGAGCAAATGTACCCTCTCCAAGGTCTGTGACTGTATCCGGAACAGTTATTTCAGTCAAAATCAATGAAAGCTCAAAAGCCCAATCACCGATTATTGTTACACTGTCGGGAATTGTATAGGATGTTCTGCTGTTTCCTCCGGGATATTTTATAAGCTCTGTTTTATCTTTATTAAATAATACTCCGTCTTCATCACTTGAATAATACTGATTTTTTTCATCAACAGTTATACTTTCAAGGCTTGTGCAACCATAGAATGACCACCAGCCAATTGATGTTACACTGTCGGGAATTGATACACTTTCAAGTTTTGTACAGTTCTCAAATGCAAAATTATTAAGTTCCGGTACACTGTCGGGAATAGTATATGAAGTGCTGCTGTTTCCTTCAGGATATTGAATAAGCTCTGTTTTATCCTTATTAAACAATACGCCGTATTCATCGCTTGAATAATATTGATTGTTTTCATCAACAGTTATACTTTCAAGGCTTGTGCAATCTCTGAACGCATAATCGTCGATTGAGGTTACACTGTCAGAAATGACATAAGAAGTACTGCTGTTTCCTCCGGGATATTTTATAAGCTTTGTTTTGTCTTTATTATATAATGCACCGTATTCATCATTTGTATACGATTTATTGTTTTCATCAACTGTTATACTTTCAAGGCTTGTGCAGCCATAGAATAAATAACCCATAGAAATATCATATACATTTTTTGGGATTGTTATATTAGTAAGGCTCCTACAACCAACGAAAGTTCCATGACCGATATTGGTTAAGCTGTCAGGTAAGCTTATGCTTTCGAGGCTTGTGCAACGATAGAACGCATGACTTCCGATTGAAGTTAAACTGTTAGGGATGGTTATTCTTTTAATATTTAAGCAATACTCAAAGGCATTATCCCCGATTTCGGTTACGGGGAAGCCCTCGATCGTGTCGGGGATGACAACATCACCACTGATCGAATTATCACAGTTGGTAATTGTTACTTTGCCGTCTTTGATTTCATAAGTCAAATAACTCAATACATCATCCTGAGCAAAAACAGCAACAGGAGCGATTGTCAGCAGCATTGCAATCACAAGAAGAATGCTTAAAAATTTTTTAGCCATAAAAACACCTCTTTTATAAATATATCCTATTTTATCCTACTTTATAGCATTTGTCAATACTATCTCCTATTTTTGATATAATAATTACGGTGATTTTATGAAACCCTTAAAAGAGAAAATAAGTATTACAATTGACAGCGATATTCTTGAAAAAGCAAGAGAAGAAGCGGAAAAAGATGATCGCTCCCTATCTCAGTATATCAATCTAATCCTGAAAACACATTTAAAAAATGTTTCAAACAATCAATAATTTTTTGCATCAAAAAATCCCATCTGTTTTTCACAGATGGGATAATTTTTATTAAGTAAAAATTACTTAAGTTCAACCTTTGCGCCTGCTTCTTCAAGCTGCTTCTTAAGTTCTTCAGCTTCGTCCTTAGAAACTGCTTCCTTAAGAGTCTTGGGAGCGCCTTCAACAGCAGCCTTTGCTTCACCAAGGCCGAGACCTGTGATCTCACGAACAACCTTGATAACCTTGATCTTTGCAGCAGCATCGAAGCCAGCAAGAACAACGTCAAACTCTGTCTTCTCTTCTGCAGCTTCTGCGGGGCCAGCTGCAACTGCAACTGCTACGGGAGCAGCAGCGGATACGCCAAATCTTTCTTCTACTTCTTTAACAAGCTCTGAAAGCTCAAGAACTGAGAGTTCAGCAACTTCATCAACGATTTTTGTAATCTTTTCTGATGCCATTTTAAATAACCTCCGAATAGTTTTGATAATTTTTTAAAATTAGTTCACAGCAAAATTATTCTGCTGCGGGTGCTTCCTCTGCGGGAGCTTCTGCAGCTTCTTCTGCTGCGGGGGCTGCTTCTCCGTCCTTCTCAACAATAGCATTGATAGCTCTTGCGAAGGATGCCATGGGAGCCTGGAAAGCAGCAGCGACAGTAGCAAGGAGAACTTCACGAGAAGGAAGCTTTGCAAGACTGTCGATCTTGTCAAGAGAGATAACTTCACCCTCAAGGAAACCGCCCTTGATGGAGAAATTTTCATGCTTACTTGCAAACTCTGAGAGAATTTTTGCAGAAGCAACACAGTCATCCTTACTTACTGCGAGAGCTGTTGTACCTTCGAAAACTGATGTAAGTCCTTCGAGTGCAGTCCCCTTAACAGCGAGAGTAAGAAGAGTGTTCTTTACAACAGAGTAATCTACGCCTGCATTTCTGAGTGATGCACGAAGTACGGTATCATCTGCAACAGATGTACCCTTGTAATCAACGATAACACCTGCAACCGCACTGTTGAGCTTTTCAGAAAGTTCAGCAACCTGCTGTTTCTTCTGCTCTAAAACTTTAGCACTTGGCATTCTGTTTCACCTGCCTGAAAAATATTTTAGTGCTGTTCATATTAAGGAAAAAATGCCTTTCTGCAAAGACACAGAAAGGCACACAATTTCAAAATCGTATCCCATTCCTCGGCAGGCGCATTGCTTACACGGTTAAACCGTACCTACTGTCTTTAGAACAGCTTATATATATTAACACAAATTTCAGTTCGTGTCAATACCTTAAATTAATTATTCCTCTGCTGCGGAAACAACAACTCTGTTGGGGTTAACACGTACGCCGGGGCCCATAGTTGATGCAACAACACAAGAACGGATATACTGACCCTTCGCAGCAGCGGGCTTTGCCTTAACAATAGCCTCAAGAAGAGTAGCGAAGTTCTCGCCGAGCTTCTCAGCACCGAAAGATGCCTTACCGATGGGGCAGTGAATGATATTTGTTTTGTCAAGACGGTACTCGATCTTACCGGCCTTAGCTTCAGCAACAGCCTTAGCTACGTCGGGAGTAACTGTACCTGCCTTGGGGCTGGGCATAAGTCCACGGGGACCGAGAACTTTACCGAGACGGCCTACAAGACCCATCATGTTGGGAGCTGCAATAGCTACATCAAAATCCATGAAGCCTTCGCCCTGAATTCTTGCAACGAGGTCTTCTGCACCGACAACTTCAGCACCAGCTGCAACAGCAGCGTCTGCTTCTGCACCCTTTGCAAAAACTGCAACTCTTACATTTTTACCGGTTCCGTTAGGAAGAACAACTGCACCTCTAACCTGCTGGTCAGCGTGACGTGAGTCAACACCAAGACGAACATGAACTTCTACAGTCTCATCAAATTTAGCTGTAGCAGTCTTGCAAGCGAGCTCGAGAGCTTCCTGAGGATCATAAAGTTTTGCTGAATCGACAAGCTTTACGCTGTCGACATATTTCTTACCGTGTTTCATTATTTACTTACCTCCGCAACTTAGTCAGCAACTACAACGCCCATGCTGCGAGCTGTACCTGCTATCATGCTCATAGCGGATTCAACGTTAGCTGCGTTAAGGTCGGGCATCTTCTGCTCTGCGATTTTTCTGATCTGCTCGCTTGTGATAGTAGCAACCTTTGTCTTGTTGGGGACACCAGAGCCACTCTCAATACCGCAAGCCTTCTTGATAAGAACTGCTGCAGGAGGAGTCTTTGTGATGAATGAGAAGGAACGGTCTGCGTAAACAGTGA
>CAYVTA010000124.1:0-5472 GCA_964454355.1 uncultured Eubacteriales bacterium
GCTCGACCAAAACTTTTATGTGGCACAATCAAACTTATACGATAAATTATTGTTTAGCTTGTTCCTGCGTTCTTTTTGTTTTTGCGGGGTCGAGATTCAATGAACGTTGTATGGCAAGCTCAACGTCATATGAGGGCTGATGCCCGTTTTTTTGCTTCGGCTTAAAGTTAGCTGCAAACACATACAAATGCCCTAAGTGACTGTCCTTGTATTTTTTCGGATTTGTTGCAATTTTGGACGAAAGCTGGTCTATTATCATTTCGGCCGTATCGGGATAATCGTTTTTGAACCGATTGTATTCATCTGTTGATAAAAGAACATTTTTGAGCTTCCCGTGTGTGTGCTTTTCCGCCACACAATCTCTCAATCTCTCATTCTCTTCATTATTACATTCTCTTAGTGTTGTCGTTTCGTTGTCGTTTCGTTGTCGTTTCGTTGTCGTTTCGATGTCACTTGTTTTGTCACATTGTTGGTATCTGTTGTAGTTCGTAAGGCTATACACCGTGGTTTTATTAATTTTTCTTGTTGTCACTTCACCTGTCGATTTCAGGTGATTTATTGCAGTTCTCACGCTGCGTATGCTCAGATTAAGTTCTTCGGCTAAATAGGAAATTGCAGCCAGTGCTTCACCTCTTCTGATGGTGTCACCGCAATACGGATGCTCCTTTCTGTTTGCAATCAGCAATAAATGAAGAAACACCCTGAGGGTGTTTGTGTCTGAATACCATTCCCAGTCCAGCAGACTGTAAAAGAGCTTTATGTACATTTTTTTGTTTGTATTATTTTGCAATTTTTTTTGCCCTCCTTGCAGAACAAATGTTCTACATTATAGTATATTGAAAATTTTGGATTTGTCAAGTATTTTTTGTTTTCCTAAAAAAAGGTTTGTGACGGCAAAATACAAAAAACATTACAAAATGTGCAGAAATCTTCAAAAAAAGGCACAAAAGCTTAAAAAATTCAATGAAATTTCGCAAAAATTGCCGCAAAAAAAATATCTTGCAACACAGAAAATTTTGTTGTATAATAATAGTCTATAATTTATAATCGGATATTTTACATATATGGAGATGATGAAGATATGGAGGAAAATACAATTTCTATTCCGGTGCTTGCACTGCGAGGTCTTGTACTTTTTCCCGACATGACCCTTCATTTTGATGTGGGCAGACCTGCATCAATTGCGGCATTAAAGCACGCACTTTCTAAAAATGAAGATATATTTCTCGTAGCTCAGCGAAATATTGCTGATGAAGAGCCTATGTTTACGGGACTTTATACAATGGGCGTTATTGCTTCCGTTAAGCAGGTTTTGCGTGTGAATGAAGCAGGCAACACTCTCAGGGTTATCGTTGAGGGCAAAAGCAGAGCAAAGCTGAATGAAATTATTTCATCCAAGCCCTTTCTCCGTGGTATTGTCAAGCCTTGTGAATCAGCAAGCGTAAAAGCTTCTGAATTTGATTATGAGACTGCACTTCTTCGCAACGTCCGTTCGCTTTTTGCACAGTATTGTGATATTTCAACCAAAATTGCCCCCGACATCATAACAGAAGTTATGACGGAATCGGATTCAGGTGTTATGTGCGATAAAATATCGGGAAATGTTTTTCTTCCTGTTGAGGAGAAACAGCGTCTTCTTTCAGAGCTGAATCCCATAAAGAGACTTGAATTGCTTTGTATCGTGCTTTCACAGGAAATTGATCTGCTTATGCTGGAAGAGGATATTCAGTCAAAGGTACACGAGCAGATGGATGAAAGCCAAAGGGATTACTACCTGAGAACTCAGCTCAAGGTGATTTATGATGAGTTGGGCGAGGGGGAGGACACTCCCGAAGAGGCTGACAGATATGCTCAGATGATTGAAGATAGCAAGATGCCCGACGAGTGCAAGGATAAGCTTTTTTCAGAGTGCAGAAGACTTGCAAAAATGTCCGCCGGTTCTCCGGATGCCAATGTTGTGAGAACTTATCTTGACAAGTGCCTTGCATTGCCTTGGGGAGTTTTTACAAACGATAATCTGAAGCTCTCTGCTGCAAGAAAACAGCTTGATAAAGACCATTACGGCATGAAGGATGTCAAAGAGCGGATTATTGAAATGATTGCTGCAAGAGCTATCTCTCCCGATATTAAAGGGCAGATAATCTGTCTTGCAGGTCCTCCCGGAGTCGGAAAAACGTCAATTGCAAAGTCTGTTGCAAAGGCAATTAACAAAAATTATGTAAGAATTTCTCTCGGCGGCGTTCATGATGAAGCTGAAATCAGAGGTCACAGAAGAACATATATAGGTGCAATTCCCGGAAGAATAATTAATGCTATTATTGATGCAAAAAGTGCAAATCCGCTGGTTTTGCTTGATGAAATTGATAAGCTCAGCGGCAATTTCAAGGGTGATCCTGCTGCGGCACTTCTTGAAGTTCTTGACGGCGAGCAGAACAATACTTATGTTGACCACTTTATTGATATGCCCTTTGATTTGAGCAAGGTTCTTTTTATTACAACTGCAAACGATAAATACGCCATTCCGGAGCCTTTGAGGGACAGAATGGATATCATCGACCTGAGCAGCTATACACATGAGGAAAAGTTCAATATTGCAAAAAAACACCTTGTTCCCAAACAGCTCAAGGAACATAATATTGAAAAAACAAAGCTTAAATTTACGGATAAATCTCTTCGTCTGATGATTGACGGTTATACAAGAGAAGCAGGCGTCAGACAGCTTGAAAGACTTATTGCAAAGTGTATGAGAAAATCAGCCGTTAAGTTTGTTGACGGTGAAGAGGATAAAATCAGCATTACAGACAAGAATTTAAAGGAGTTTTTAGGTCCTGTTAAGTTCCGTGATGACGAGTTTGCTGTTGCTGATGAAATCGGGCTTGTAAACGGTCTTGCATGGACTTCCGTAGGCGGTGAAATGCTCAAAATCGAGGTTTCAATTCTTGACGGAAGCGGAAGCCTTGAGCTTACAGGCTCTCTCGGAGATGTTATGAAGGAGTCTGCAAAAGCGGCGGTAAGTCTTGTCAGAAGCAGAGCCGAGCAGTTCGGAATTGATAAAGAATTTTACAAAACAAAGGATATTCATATTCATGTTCCAGAGGGGGCTGTTCCAAAAGACGGTCCCTCCGCAGGTATTACAATGACTACCGCTGTTTTATCCGCTTTGAGCAATATTCCTGTTAAGGGCAATGTTGCAATGACGGGCGAGATAACCCTCAGGGGCAGAGTGCTTCCTATCGGCGGACTTCGTGAAAAGTCCATGGCTGCATACAGACACGGAATGAAGACTGTGATTATTCCATGGGATAACGCTTCGGATCTTGCTGAAATTGACGAGGCAGTTAAAGACAAAGTCACATTTATTCCCGTCAAAACTATTGATGATGTATTATCTGTTGCTCTTGTTAAGAACGAAAAAACGGATAAAATCGGAATAATTCCCCATAAGGATTCAAACACGCAGGTGGGCGTATATAATTGCAAAGAAATGTGACTATATCAAGAATGAAAGGTTTGATGATGATTTGAATTACAATTTAGTACAGTTTGAGGCTGCCTATGGTACATCAAAACAGTTACCGTTTTCTGATTTGCCGGAAATTGCTTTTTCGGGCAGATCAAATGTAGGCAAATCATCACTGATTAATAAGTTCTTTGCAAGAAAGAACCTTGCGAGAGTCAGCTCTATGCCCGGTAAGACGACTACAGTCAACTTTTTCAGAGTCGGAGATGTCAGATTCGCAGATCTGCCCGGTTACGGCTATGCAAAACGCTCCGATTCCGAAAGACGCCGTTGGGCTGATTTGATGGAAGGCTATTTTCAAATGGGCAGAGATATAAAGCTTGTTGTTCAGCTTATAGATATGCGTCATCCCCCTTCTGCAGATGATATTACGATGCTCAATTTTATAAAAGACTCGTTTATTCCCTTTGTTATAGTGCTTACAAAGTGTGATAAGCTTAACAAAACTGAGCGTGAAAAACGCAGAACAGAGCTTGAAAAAGAGCTTTCGTTTATGGGAGATTGTGTTAAAATTGAGTTTTCTGCACAGACAGGTGAAGGCTGTGAGCAGCTCAGGCAAACAGTCGATAAATTTTTAGGTGTGTAAATAAGGAGTTGAAACCATGTTCGTTTCAGACAGCTTGAATATTAATGAAAAAGGTCATCTTACGATCGGCGGAGCTGATACTGTAGAAATTGCTGAAAAGTACGGCACTCCTGTTATCGTGTACAGTGAAGACGGTATCAGAAAAAACTGCAAGGCATTTGTTGATTCGATTGACAGATATTATGACGGAAAGGGCAGAGTCCTTTATGCAGGCAAGGCATTTTCCTGCCTTGAAATGTGCCGCATAATCAAGGATGAAAAAATGGGGCTCGATGTTGTCTCCGGCGGCGAAATATATACAGCTGTAAAGGCAGGTTTTCCGGCGGACAGAATCTATTTTCACGGTAACAATAAGACATATGATGAGCTGATGCTTGCTCTTGAATACGGTATCGGCAGAATTATAGTAGATAACCCTGATGAACTGAACACACTTAGCAATATGGCAAAGGAACAGGGAAAAACCGTAAATATCTATATGAGAATAAAGCCCGGTATAGATGCACATACTCACAGCTTTGTAAAAACAGGTCAGATCGACTCAAAATTCGGTTTTGCTCTTGAAACAGGTGAGGCAATGGCTTGTGTAAAGCTCTGTGCTGAAACTGAAAATATCAATCTTGTGGGACTGCATTGCCATATCGGTTCTCAAATTTTTGATGTTGACCCGTTTGTTCATGCAGCAGAGGTTATGATGAAGTTTATTGCAGATATAAAGAACGAAACGGGGATAGAAATAACCGAGCTTGATCTGGGCGGCGGCTTCGGTATCAAATATATTGACTCGGATAAGCCCGTACCTTTTGATGAATATATGAATCCCGTTTCCCGTGCAGTTAAGTCTTCTGCTGAAAAATACGGTGTTGCTGTTCCGTTTGTTCTGATTGAACCGGGCAGAAGCATTGCAGGTGCCGAGGCTGTGACTCTTTACACGGTTGGAAATGTGAAAAATATTCCCGATATCAGAACTTATGTCGCAATTGACGGCGGTATGGCTGATAACCCAAGATATATTCTTTATCAGTCTGATTATACAGTGCTGTGTGCAAATAAAGCGGACAAGCCCAAGGATATGACTGTTACTGTTGCGGGCAAATGCTGTGAAAGCGGCGACCTGATACAGGAAAATGCCGCTATTCAGACTGTTGAAAAAGGCGACATCCTTGCTGTTCTTTCAACAGGAGCTTATAACTATTCAATGGCTTCGAATTATAACAGAATTCCAAGACCCGAAGTTCTTATGGTTAGGAACGGCGAAGTGAGAACTGTAATTAAAAAAGAAGCTTATGAAGATTTGATTAAAAATGATGTGTAAACAATAATTTATCGGTGATGTAACGGGGAACCCCCGGCGAGGGTTCCCCAC
>CAYVTA010000125.1:0-5409 GCA_964454355.1 uncultured Eubacteriales bacterium
CATCAAGGCTGTTATGGATACCCGCCGTATCATTACAGTTGAAGATCACACCGTAATCGGCGGTCTCGGTTCTGCTGTAGCAGAGGTTATGGCTGAAGCAGGTAAGGGTTGTGCATTCAAAAAGCTTGGTCATCAGGATAAATTTGCTCCCATCGGTCTTCATGAAGATATCATGAACTCTGTTGGTATTGACTCAAACGGTATTATCAATGCTGTAAGAGAAACCATGAAGATGGACTTTGAAGAAGACGATAACTGGGACGACGAGGTTTAAGGAGGGTTTAAAATGGCTTCAAGAGAAGAATTTTTAACCAATAAAATATTCATGAACGCCGTATTGCCGCTTCTGAAGGTCATTGTAGCAGACACACCGTCTCTTGCAAAGAAGTTCAAGTCGGTTCACTGTATTTATCAGGTAAGTGCCCTTGATCCGGATGCTCCCGGCGGAAAATATGCAACTCATTTTCAGGTTAATTCCGACGAATGGGTAATACACACAGAAAAAATCGAGCCCAAACCAATGGTTGAGCTTGAATTTCAGAGTGTTGAGGCAATGAATGCATTTTTCAAAGGCAAAATGGGTCCTTCAACACTTCCTAAAATGAAGGGTATAGTCAAGCATACCGGTGCATTTGTTGCATTCCTTATGGCACTTCTTAAAATGTCCTCTCTCCTTTCGGCAAAAACGCCTCCCGAGGCTGAGGAAGATAAGAGACTTATGGTTAAGTGCTATTTCTACCTTCTTTCAAGCGGCATAAGCCAGCTTAACAAAAACGGGCATGAGGAAATTCACGAGTGGGCGGCAAAGAGCCCCGACCGTGTTTATGCATGGGCAGTTGACAATGAACCCACCGTTTCTGCTTATATTCGTGTTAAGGCAGGTAAGACAAGAGCCGGCAGAGGCACTTATAAGAGAGCTCTTCCCTTCTTTACCATGAGATTTGACAGTCTTGACAGTGCATTGGGTATTCTTATGAGTACAGATGATATGCTTGAATCCACCAGAACAGGTAAACTCATTATGGACGGTGCACCGGAATTTGGTGCTCAATTGGGTGCATACATGATTATGGTCGGAGATATGGCTCAAGGCTAATTCAATTAAAACTTTACGCAGTCATTCTGATGGCTGCGTTTTGTATTTTTTTGAAGTGCTATTTATTTTTTATGGAAAGTTGAAGAATGCACTCGGCATTATAAGTGCCGGATTAAAGCTTTCGTTGACCTTAAATTAAAATTAGTTTGTCAAATTTACTGACTTTCTATGAAAAAGCTATTTTTTACCTTTGGCAGATTTTCAATCTTTTCATCGAATATATTAGTAGAATTGCAATTCAGAGAAAGGAGCATACACATGACTCAAGAAGAACTTATCTTGCTTATGAAAGCGAATCCCGACAAAGGTATTCAGGCTGTCACAAAACAATATGCAGCACTGGTATACAAAATTGCATGGGGAAAGCTTTCAACCGTATGCTCTGCCGAAGACATAGAGGAAACCGTCAGCGATGTATTCTATGATTTTTACAAAAATTTCGAATCAGTTGACCTTGCAAAAGGCTCACTTACATCATTTATCATGATTCTTGCACAACGCAGAAGCGTTGATGCTTTCCGCAGGCTTACACGGCAAAAATTCATGTTTGATTTAATCGAAAATACCGTTTCCGATAAAGAGTCTACAGAAAACACCATACTGAAAAATGAAGAACGCAATCTGCTTTTTGACTCAATCCTTAAATTGGGAGAACCTGATTCTACGATTATTTTCCGAAGATTTTACTACAACGAAAACTACAGTGAAATAGGGAAAAAAACAGGACTGAGTGAAAATGCCGTAAATAAACGGTGCCTTCGTGCAATAGAGAAGCTGAGCCAAATGATGAAAGGAGATGATATCAGTGATTTATAAGCAGCTCGAAGAATTATTTTCAGAACTTACCGAAGATGAAATCGAAAAATTAAATCAATCTGATATTGCCGCCGACTGTGAACTTGACACGGTAACAATTGACAGAATTTGTGCAAAAGTTCAGTCAAAAACAGGAGGAGAATCTATATACAACAAGGAGGTAAAAAATATGAAGAAAACAAGAAAGCTCAGAATCGTCCTTATTGCAGCTATTCTTGCAGTTGTTTTGGCAATAAGTGCAGGGGCAGTATATCAGTTTGTGCTGTCCGACGGACTGCATGAAACCTTAGACCTGGAAACCGTTGAGCGTATCAAGACTATAGTAGACACAGATGCGGTCAATGAAGATACTGTTAAAACTATGCAGAAAACCGTATCAACCTACGGGTACACAATCACTTTTGAAGCTATTGTTGAGGGTACGGCAATCAACAAGTCTATTGATTTTATCCTTTCAGACGGTGAAACGGGTGAAGCAATAGAAGTTGACAGAAACTATGCAATATTTTCAATAAGACGAGAGGACGGCGGCTCCGTTCTCAACAACAAGGATTATCCCCGTGAATTAAACGAATTTGGTTATGTTGTTCTGTTGCACGGTTACGATGTTAATTGGGCTATATTCACAAACTGCCCCGGATTTTATGAGGACAGCAATGTTCTTTATTATCTCTGCGATATTACTGATGCATATATTTTTGCAGATCATGATTTATCAATAGCTATTTGCGGCGATAGAGTTATTGACGGAACAATGGTCCGTATTGACGAAAACGGTGACCATTATTTACTTGATACCTATGATGATATTAAAGCACTGTTTGATTTTGACCTTGATGACGAATATGCGGACACGGCGGCACAACAGGCTGCAATGGAAGAAAGACCGTATTGCTTCGTTACCGATCCGGATTACAGCGAGCTTGATAAAATCATCGCATTGGATGAAGAATTTAAGAACTCCGGCATTGATTTATCCTATGCAATCGGCAACCGCAGCTGGAAAGGCTCTTATCCCTTACAGTTCGGTGAGGTTGAACACTCAGAAGATTTTGTCGACCTTTACAAAAACAGAGAAACACTTGATACCGTAGGATTTGATATTTTAGGTGAAGCTGTCAATCTTGCATGGGAAACACAGGATGCATTAGCACTTGATTTCTTTGTTGAAAAAACGGGTAAATCACTTGAAGATATTACAGATGACGAATTTAATGCAATGGCAGAGGAATTTGAAGAATATCAGGATGAATACTGCAAATTTACAAAGAGCTATGTAGACGATACTATCGATTTTGAAGAATTTGCAGACGGCAGTGAATACGCATATATCGGTGAAAATGTCTTCCTGTACTTCCCTGCAAATGACGAGAACGCAAAACTTATCATCGTTACTTCCGGCAAAGCAGTAATAGAGCTTAACATTTCAATAAATGACATATACAACCTGCTTATCTCTGTTAATCCCGACAACGGGCTCCCGGGCTATGCAAACAACATATGGTATCTTGAGGGCGGAGCTGATAAAAACAGCATTTATGCCGAATACTATGATGAAGATGCTTACAATTTGTACATTACAAATATGAACATCACAGAAACAGAAGCAATTTATAACATTGCAGCAGAATACCAATATTATGACGGTACAATTCAGGTATTTGCAGAATAAAATTTAAATCAAGAAGAGAGAAATTAATCACTCTCTACCACACATGCCGTTCGGCATACGGCAGTTCGATTCAAAATTAAATAAGTACTTTTGCGTAATAGTCCGAAAGGAGCTGCAAGAAAACGGTTGCCGTACTGCGGTGACCGTTTTCGATTTGTCCATCGCCGTGCCCGCAAAAAAAGGACCCGATAAAATCGGGAGAGGAGAATCAACGCAGTGAAAGAGCTTTTTGTGCTTGCACAAAAACGATTGATACGAAGTTTGCGACGACGGCGGGACATATTTTTTTTGCTTAATGGAAATGCAGTTTCCTGTAAAGTCAAAAAAATGCAGTTGTCTGAATGACAACTGCAAACGCAACGCATATTAAAACTTATGAGGTCCATGCTATATGATCGGGGTTATTACCTATGAAGTAATATTCATAAATTGACTGATTTGAATTGGTAATGTTAACCTGACCGGCTTTATCAAGATAAAGAATATACAACGGAATAGAAATATCAATATCCATATACAACCCCATTGTGTAATCAGTATAATTGCTGTAATATGCAGCAACTATTTTTCCGTTTTCGGGATAGTAATAAACCGTTATCTGAGCATTATAATACTTAACGCTGCCAAGAGAAGGCGTTACATTAAACTGCATATCACCTAAAAGTGAAAGATCCATAGACATGCTGTTGAAGCTTTCTGCAACCTCATTAACCTCTGCTTCAAGTGTCTCTTTTTCATACACAGTAAATGCCTTTGAAGTATGAATGCCATCTACAGTGTTATCTTTAACCAAATAAACCGTCAATGAATCAAGACCGGTTACTGTCTCGGAATACACGAGATTAGATGTGTCGAGCACAGTTGTATTGTTACTGTTTTTCTTTGTTCCGTATCTGTAGAAAGTATAGGTCTGATTTGTTTTGTACTCTGCCTTACTTACATCCGATAATGTCAGATAACTGCTTTGATCTTCATTTTCACCGGTATCCGGATTATTAATAAGCATCATCTTATTTTTAGCTCTTGATGTTTGAGCAATATATGTATTTCCGCTGTAAGTTTTTTCACCTTTTGAGTTTACAAGCTCAGAGGAGAAATCAGAGCTTGAATCAACCTTCTTCAATGCATCAGACAGTGAACCGATAACATTGTTCGGATCGTCCACAGTTACATTAGAAACATAGTTGATACCATTTTTGTAAAGTGTGTAGTTATTTGGTTTTGCAGCGTTAAGAATAGCGTTGAAGTAGTCAAGCTTTTCCTGCGTTGTATAATACAAATCAACACTGTCAAGCATAGCAGCAACTCTTAAAATACATCTTGCATCAATTGCCGTAACAGCCCCGTCACCGTCAACGTCAAAAGACGCAGCTTCAGCATATTCTTCTTCAAGACCTGCTGAATAAAGTAATACGCTTCTCGCATCACCGGCTACAATGTTTCCGTCATTATCAACATCGAGTCTGTTTGTAATAATTTCATTAAATTCTGTATGTGCCTGCGAAAGGGCTTCATTTGCTTCCGTTGCGGAAACCGTTTTTGCAAAAGCCGTAACTGTACATGAAAAAACAAGAATACCCGCAAGCAATAAAGAAAGAACCTTCTTCATACATTATCTCTCCTGTTACAATTCTTTACATTATACATATTAACACAAAATTTTTAATTTGTAAACACTGATATTTATAATTTTACTATTGATATTCTAATTTTTTTTCTGTATAATAATTTGTGGTAAATTTTTTATCGGATAAAACCGAAAGGAGATAATTAAAATGACTTATTCACACGAAGTATTAGAAATGTGCAAAGTCAACAAAGGACC
>CAYVTA010000126.1:0-5347 GCA_964454355.1 uncultured Eubacteriales bacterium
CTTCACCGATACCGATTTTGTAATCGATACCAAGGTCATCAAGAATGACTTTCATAATGCCCTGTGCTTCATCCCACTGTTCGGGAGTGCCGATATATTTCTCTCTGTTATCGGGATCCCACTGTGAGAATCTGTAGGAAACATCCTCATAAAGACCGAGAGTTTTAAGCATATATACGCAAAGGTCAAGGCAGCGTTTAAATTCATCAGCGAGCTGTTCGGGCATGCACATAAGATGACCTTCGGAAATTGTGAACTGACGAACACGGATAAGACCGTGCATTTCACCGCTTGCTTCGTTTCTGAAAAGAGTTGAAGTTTCAGCAAGTCTCATGGGTAGGTCACGGTATGATCTTGCTCTGTTAAGATATGCCTGATACTGGAAAGGACAGGTCATGGGACGCAGTGCAAAAACTTCATCGTCCTTTTCTTCATCGCCTAAAACGAACATACCGTCTTTATAGTGATCCCAATGGCCTGAGATTTTATAAAGATCGCTTTTTGCCATAAGGGGAGTCTTTGTACGAAGCCAGCCTCTTCTTGCTTCTTCGTCTTCAACAAAACGCTGAAGTGTCTGAAGAATAAGTGTTCCCTTGGGAAGCATTACGGGGAGTCCCTGACCGATGCAATCAACGGTTGTAAATATTTCAAGTTCTCTGCCCAGCTTGTTGTGGTCACGTTTTTTTGCTTCTTCCATTTTTACAAGATGTTCTTCAAGATCTGCAGCCTTTGTATATGCTGTGCCGTAAACACGCTGGAGCATTTTCTTTGTAGAATCTCCTCTCCAGTATGCACCGGTTGCAGATGTGAGCTTAAATGCCTTTATTCTTGATGTGTCGGGAATATGAGGTCCTGCACAAAGCTCAACAAAATCACCCTGTTTGAAGAATGAAATGTTTTCTCCCTTGCCTGCGTGCTCTTCAATAAGCTCAACCTTGTAGGGTTCGTTCTTTTCTTTCATCATTGCAAGAGCATCTTCGGGAGACATTTCGAATTTTTCCAGTGCAAGCCCTTCTTTGACAATCTTCTTCATTTCAGCCTCAATTTTTTCAAGAACTTCGGGAGTGAAGGGGGTATCTACATCAAAATCATAGTAGAAGCCGGAATCAATAGCCGGACCTATAGCAAGCTTTGCCTCGGGGAAAAGTCTTTTTACGGCTTGTGCAAGGATATGTGAAGCAGTGTGGCGGAAAGCCTTTTTGCCCTCTTCATCGTCAAAAGTGAGGATTTCAAGAGCACAATCTTTGTCAAGTACTGTTCTTAAATCACTTACAACACCGTCGATTTTGCAAACGCATGCAGCCTTGTAAAGACCCATACCCAGAGATTTTGCAACCTCCATAGCTGTAACGCCGTTGTCAAACTCCTTAACAACGCCGTCTTTAAGAGAAATATTTATCATATTTATTACCTCCATAGATGATCAAAGTAAAATAAAAATAAAACTCCACCCCAAAAAATGGGGTGAAGTATAACTCCACGGTTCCACCCAAATTACGGAATAAATCCGTCACTTGACAAGCTTTTAACGGTGCTTTGCCGGTATTCCTTAATGCAAAATGCTTTTCGGAAACTCTCAGGAGCGGTAGCAGTTACCGTAAGTTTTATTCCGCTTTCACCAAATACGGAACTCTCTGAAAAACCTGTCAGCACGCCTTCTCCGTCAACGATTTCAACCTATATAAATCTATTATATTCCGTTTCGGGCAAAAGTCAAGCATTATTTGCTCTTTAAAAATAAAAAAACAGGACAAATTTTTCTGTCCTGTTACAGCTATTCTTTTATGTGTTCAATTATTTCGCTTACATCACAGTTAAGCACATAACAAAGTGCATCAAGTGTTTTTGTGCTTATATCCTTTCCATGTTTCATTCTGTGCAAAGTATTTGCAGAAAATCCCTCATGAAATATTAAATGGTATTCTGTTATATTTTTCTTCAATAACGTTTTATAAAACGGTCGATAGCTTATCATTTTTTTCACCAATTTAAGATTATCATACTCAAACTCTTGACTATACCTAATAAATTGAGTATAATTGAGAAAAATATACAAAAAGGTGATGTTTTATGAAAAAATGTAAAAAGCTTTTTAGCCTGATAATGGCTGTTATTATGCTATTGGCGATATGTCCCGTCGTTTCCTTTTCAGAGGATGATGTGTTGAGTTATTTAACTTATAAAATCACAGACGGCGAAGTAACAATTACAGACTGTGACCAGTCAATCAGCGGTGATGTAGTCATCCCCGACACAATCGAAGGCTATCCGGTTAGGGTAATAGGTGAGTATGCATTTTCGGAGTGCTATTCTATTACAAACATAACTGTACCTGATAGTGTAGTTGAAATCGGAATTGCTGCATTTTATCATTGTTTTTGTCTTGAAAGCATAGTCCTTCCTTTAGGTATAACATCAATTAAAGATAATACATTTGAAGATTGCTATAGTTTAAGAAAATTAGTTGTTCCTGATAATGTAATAAGTATAGGCAAATCCGCATTTAGAAGCTGTTTTAACCTTGAAAATATTGATTTTTCCGAAAATTTGACAACAATTGATAGTTATGCTTTTGCTTTGTGTTTTAACGTTACAAATATAGAATTTCCTGATAGTTTAACCACAATAAAAGATTCTGCTTTTGAGTTGTGTGGCTCTCTTGAGAGTATCACTATTCCTAAAAATATAACATTTATTGATGAGTGGACTTTTATAGGCTGTGTTAATCTTACCGATGTATACATATATAATGATTCAATAGAACTCTGCAAGTATTCTTTTGAAAATATAGATATGTATTTTAAAAGTCTTGATTCAGATGAAATTCGTACATTTGAGGAATATATGGAAATATATTCTAATTTTATGTTGGACTATGCAATTAAATATGCAGCATATTCGAGAGGAGAATGCATGGAACCTAATTTTGATTCCGAATTTGATGCAGTTTGGGGAAATTTTGAGAAGGACGCGACAAACACAATAAAATATTTTGCAATTCATGCAAATACAGGCAGTACCGCTGAAGCTTATGCACTTGAAAACGGATTTGAATTTGTTGAGCTTTGCGAACATAATTACATTTCAGGTGTTATAAAAGAGCCTACCGTTACGGAAGTAGGCATTAAAGCAGATGTTTGTAAACATTGCGGTGACATTATCAATGCAGAGGAAATCCCCATGCTCGAAAAAGATGAAGATGTTACCGATGATTCCCCGTCACAGGACAATTCATCACAGAGCTTTATTGAAATAATAATTCAATTTTTTCAGAAGATTATTGAATTTATTAAAAACTTATTCAAGCGTTAAATAAATTTAAACCACACCGACATTAAAGGTGTGGTTTTTGCATTGAAGATAAACAATAATTTATCGTATAACAAACTAAAATAAACCTAACACAAAAGTTTTGGTCGAGCTTTTTCAAAAGCTCGTAGGTTTCAAAAGGGCAACACCCTTTGTCGCACTCCGCAGAGTGCGAAACTCCCTTGCTTAAAAAAGCGCAGGAGGGGAACAAAAACAGTCCTGCGTGACTGTTTTTGTGTGGGGAACCCTCGCCGGGGGTCCGTTACATCACCGATAAATTATTGCTTAATTAAAATATAAAGTATCAGATAAAATGAAAATTCAGCGTACCGTTTGGCACGCTGAATTCTTATATTATATTATTTTGCAAGAGATTTAAACCAAATTTTAAACTGCTCAAAAAGATACTGAATGAGTCTTGCAAGAGTTGTAAAGCTCGGATTTGCTTTAAATTCATCAACTGGCGTTGTTATTTTCACCTCGCTGAAGCTCTGATCTGCAATATTATTCTGCATGAACTGCGGATAATCGGGGTTTGAATATACGGTCTGCTGTTCTTCGCTTGTGAACATCCATTCGTACATCTCGCCGTGTCCGTCATGAGTTGTGCTGTGAAGCATATCCTTTATGAACCAAGTGCTTTCGGGAAGAGCACAAGTTGATGCATCAATCTCATTGTCACCGGATATATGATTGTGTCCGTCGTCAACAGACTGGACATAATCGTTACCCAAAGTTGAACGATAATCTGCACAAATTGCTCCTACTGATGCGTATTTTGTGTCAACAGTGCCGTCACTTGTGTTCATATATGTTGGCACAAGGGGAGTTCTTTGCACATTGTAGCCTACGACATTGTAAATTTTAACGGTTTTATAAGCTTCCTGTAAAATTTCGGTTGCATTGCACTGTACATTGTAATGGTATGCATCAATTTTAGCAACAAGTCCTGCCTGTGCTTCCTCATCAACAATCATAAATTCCTTTGCTCCCTCGTAATATTCGTCGGGAACAAAGCTCCAGATTCCGGGCATGGAGCCGAAAATAGGAATGAGTGCTTCATCAAAAATCTTATCCTTGAAAAGAGGAATAATTTCGTCCACCTTGTTAATTACAATATCCCATATGCCAAGCTCATTGAGAGCATTGACAAGAACAATAAGAATGCCCTGTATAAAATCACTTTCCATGTTGGGGATTGCATCAAGAGCGTAATTGATAAGAGCGTTTTTGTCAATAACGAGATTACCGTTAAAGAGGTCGCCTGCTACAGCAGTACCTTGAATGGGGCAGCACTGAAAAATGATGGTTTCTATGTCTTCTGTGCCGTAACGCTCAAGATAAGCCATTGTAACAACGCCGCCCATACTTGAAGCACGAAGCTGAACCTGCTCATGTCCCGTAAGAGCTTTTATCTGTTGTATACATTCATAAAGTCTGTCAGCGTGCTCGTAAGGGTCAAGACGGAAATCGTAATTATAATAAAAACTTTCGTCAATACCGTGTTCTCCTGATTCGGGGATGTTATAAACGGCATAAACATTATCTTTTGAGTTTCCGTTGCCGTCAAGCTCAAGGTCACCAAAAGCAGAGTAAACAAAATCAATAAGAGCATCACCGAAGGAATCGTAATCGCCGGCTGTCAGATCACCTACTGCGGGGGCAAGAATAGAAACAGCTTCGCTGATAAGTGCGTTTGTGTCAGGACGGAACAGAGCTTTTTCATTTTCTGTGCCGTAGTCGGAATAAACGGTTGCACTGCCTAATGCGGCAACATAAATTACGGGATTAAAGCCGCAGTCACAGCTTTCATCGGATGCAACAGCCATAGGTGCCGCCATGCCCAATAAAAGACAGACGGTAAGTAAAACGGATATACACTTTTTCATATATTCCACTCCTATTTTTTGTATTATATATAAAGTATAGCAGTATAAATGTTCAATATCAAGTATAAAATCAATAATTTATCTGCGATAAATAATTGTTTGAAGTAAGAAGTAATAGTGAAAAAGTAATAAGTGTGGAAAAGGCTTCG
>CAYVTA010000127.1:0-5171 GCA_964454355.1 uncultured Eubacteriales bacterium
GCGTTGGTATGATGGATTGCAAAAAGGCTCTTGTTGAATCAGACGGTGATATTGACAAGGCTATTGATATTCTTAGAGAAAAGGGTCTTGCTTCAGCAGCTAAAAAGGCAAGCCGTGTTGCTGCCGAAGGTGTTGTTGCAGCTTATTCAGATGCTTCTGCAGGTGCTCTTGTTGAAATCAACTGCGAAACAGACTTCGTTGCTAAGGGTGCTCCCTTCGTAGCTCTTTCTGATAAAGTTGCAAAGACTATTGTTGCTGCAAAGCCCGCTGATGTTGAAGCTCTCCTTGCTACAAAAGCAGTTGACTCTGACAAAACAGTTGACGAGGAAGTTCAGGAAGTGTTCCTTGCTCTTCGTGAAAACATGAAGGTTCGCAGATTTGCTCTTGTTGAAGGTCACACTGCAACTTACATTCACGCAGGCGGTACTGTTGGCGTTATCGTTGCTTTTGATACAGATGATGCAACAGCAGCAAAGGCTGAATTTGCAGAAATGGGTAAAAACGTAGCTATGCAGGTTGCAGCTATGAACCCCGAATATTTAAGCAAAAACGATATTTCTGCTGAAGAACTCGCTAAGATGGAATCAATCACTGTTGACAGTGCACTTAACAAGCCTGATTCACTTCCCATGCCCATTCTCACAAGCCTTATCAATGAAGCAATTGACAGCAAAAAATGGAGCGATGAAGATATCACTGTTTATCAGGGTCTTGACCAAAAGCAGAGAAAGAACTTCGTAAACTTTATTTCAAAGGAAGCATACGCAACTCTTTCAGAGCTTGCAGTTTCTCATAAAGCAGAAATTTCTGAAAATAAAATCTTTGGCGGACTTGTTCAGGGCCGTATTTCAAAGCAGATCAAAGAAGTTTGTCTTCTTGAACAGGCATTTGTTCGTTCCGACCTCTTTGAAGGCGATGTAAAAGGCTATATTGCATCAGTTGCAAAGGCTCTCGGTGCAGAAATCAGCCTTGCAAAGTTTGTCCGTTATGAAAAGGGCGAAGGCATCGAAAAGAAGCAGGACGATTTCGCTGCAGAAATCGCAAGTATGGTAAAGTAATAAAAAATTATTTAGTGAGCTGTCTTCGGGCAGCTCATTTTTCATTCAACAAAAAACACAGAAAAAAATATAGAATTCTCTTAAATGTCAAACACCAAAGAGAAATCTATGTTTTTTTATTTTATTAAATTAGAAATACTTTCAAATGAAAATTGTAAAACTGAAAAATTAATTTGAATCAATCCTGAACCGCACAGAACTCCGGTTATAAATCTACGCAGATTTGTTGACGGTAATATTTTTATATGTTGCAAAAACCAATCTACAAACATTATCAAGCAGAAAATAATGCATACAATAATATTAATTCTGTAAAATACATATAATACAGCACCAACTAAATAACCAACAAATGCTCCTGTACAACGAGAACAAACAGGAAATTGATACCCCTTAAGAAAAAAACTTCGTTCCGGTAATTGATGGCAACCGCTTAATTCTCCTACAAACCATAGAAAATCATAAATTTCCGTTTTTAAACTTTGCCATTTCTTTTTCAAGTACATTTAATTCTTCTTCTGTCTTGTTTTTTGTATTACACATTACAACAAACAAAATACCCATACAAACAGCAAACATTATGGGGAACAGTATCATAAACGACATACCAAAGCTCTTCGACATAAAGATTGCATAAATAAACATAATGACAGTCAATATAATACCTACAATTCCTATTGTTTTTACATTCTTCTTATTTTGCTCAAGCTGTGTTCTTAATTCTTCAGGATTGCGGAATTTTTTTCCGCATTTGGAACAAACAAAAAATTGTTTATTTTTAACGATAGTTTTCTGCTGTTGACCACAGCTACCGCATAAAATGCCTAGAGGACCCATAAGTAAATATCCTAAACAACCTTTTCCCGCAGAAAAATTCTTGCCTGTCGTTATTGTATCGTTTTCAACGATAAGCTGTAACTCATGGCTTCCACAAGAGGGACAAAACAAATCAGACGGAACATTGGTATCTGTTATTTGTGAGTTCACAACATTGTTTGTTGTTTGTAAATTTGGATTGCTTGCACCGCAACTTGGACAAAATTGTTCATTTTCAAGTTGTTTTCCGCAATTTGGACAAAACATTATAATCCCTACTTTCATTCATATTATTAAAGCAACAGCATTATAACATAACAATATTTAAAAGTCAACTCAATTGAGGTAACTTTTTCAACTCAATACAGTTAAAATTATATCATAATATATTTAAGGTGAGATTATATTGGTAATTGGAGAAGCTGTAAAATTACGAATTGTTGAGTTGTGTAATGAAAACCATATTACCCTAAATAAACTTTCAACAATCAGCGGAATAACACAATCAACTCTGAATAACATTAAAAGCGGCAGAAATAACAGCACAACAATTTCAACAATAAAAAAGATTTGTGACGGATTAAATATATCAGTTCAAGATTTTTTTGCATCCGATTTGTTTCAAAATCTTGAACAGGAAATAAAATAATTGATATTTTTTATGTGAGCTGTCTTCGGGCAGCTCATTTTTGTTGCATTTTTGTCCATATTTGTATATAATAGTATAGATAAAAGGTGGTTATACTTATATGAAAATTACAGGTGCTATTTTTGATTTTGACGGCACACTTTTCGATTCAATGCATGTATGGAAAGGTGTCAGATATAAATTCTTTGACAGACTGGGCTTAAAACTCACCGAAGAAGATGAAGAAGCCTTTAAAGGACTCTATCTGAGAGAATCAATTATTCTTGCAAAGGAAAGATTCAATCTTGAATATACTCACGATGAACTTTTTACAAAATTCTTTGAACTTATCAAAGAAATGTACCTTGCAGATACAAAACCGAAAAATGATATAATAGATTTTCTTGAAAAGCTCAAGGCAAAAGGTGTAAAAATGGGCATTGCAACGGCAACAGGCGAGCCTGCTCTTGAAGCGGTGCTTGAAAAATACGGAATGCTCGATTATTTTTCAGCTATATACTCAACTTATACAGTAGGTGCGGCAAAAACAGAACCTGCAGTTTACGATGTCGTGCTTGAAAAGATAGGCACGGACAAAGAAACAACATGGATTTTTGAAGATGCCCTGTATGCGGCAAAAACAGCTAAGGCAAACGGCTACAATGTAGTGGGCATTTATGACGAAAGCGAAAAAAATACCGACGAACTTGCAAAGCTCGCCGATATATACATTCATAATTATAATGAACTGAAAATATAAACAATAATTTAGCAGTACGCTAAATTATTGTTAAAGTAATAGGTAATAAGGAATAGTGAAGAAGTGAGGAAAGGCTACGCCCTTACCCGATTTATAATGGTTTAAAAGGCGAAGCCTTTTCCACACTTATTACTTTTTCACTATTACTTCTTACTTCAAACAATAATTTATCGCAGATAAATTACTGTTTAATTGTTATTCGGCGTAACGATATACGGCTCCAGGCTTCCTGCAACATCCGATATGGGCATAGTCTGAAGATAAACCCTTCCGGGGCCTGTTACTACCATGTTAAACAATCCCTCTCCGCCGAAGAACACATTTTTTGCACCTTTTACAGATACAATGTCCATCGAACAGGTTGCATCCATCGCTGCAAGATATCCTGTGCCAACAATCATTGACTGTCCTGCAGCAAGTACATATTCACAGCAATGACCGTCAATTTCAATAAATGCGGTGCCGTGACCGGAAAGCTTTTGCATAATAAAGCCTTCACCGCCGAAAATACCCGAGCCAAAGCGTTTATGGAAGTGTACTGACAACTCCACTCCTGCCTCACCGGCAAGAAAACCTCTTTTCTGCACTATCATAGGTGTCTGCGGAGTGATATTGAGTACTTTTATTGAGCCGGGAAAGCTTGCCGAAAAAGCAATCTGACCGGGGCCACCCATTGCAGTATATCTGTTCATAAACATACGCTCTCCTGCAAACATTCTGCCGAATGCCTTGCCGATTCCACCGTTACTTGTTGTTTCCATATTCATATTCGGTGACATCCAGCTCATACTGCCGCATTCGGTAAACAGAGTCTCCCCTGCATCAACATCACAAATTACAACCGACAACGGTTCACCCACTATTTTATATTTCATATAAGGTCATCCCCTTTCTTTTTCTTTCATAAATATAATACTCTATATCTCCTTCAATTTCAATGTTATTTTTATTGCTAAATTTAATTTTTTATGCTAATATATTTTAAAGGTGATTATTATGAAAATTTGTATTTACGGTTCAGCCAGCAACGATATTGACCCTCATTATATAGAGGTTGTTGAAGAGCTGAGCAAGGAATTGGCAAAAAGAGGACACTCCCTTGTTTTCGGAGGCGGAGCAAACGGTCTGATGGGTGCTGCGGCGAGAGGTTTTTACGCTGAAAATGCCGAAATCACCGGTGTTGTTCCCAAATTTTTTAATGTAGACGGTATTCTCTTTGAAGAATGCGAAATGATACGAACCGACACGATGCGTGAAAGAAAGCAAAAAATGGATGACCTTGCCGATGCATTCATCGCAACCCCCGGTGGAATAGGCACGCTGGAAGAACTTTTTGAAATCTATACCCTCAAGCAGTTGGGACAGAGCAAAAAGCCTCTTATTGTGTTTGACATCAACGGCTATTACAAACCACTTCGTGCTCTTCTTGAAAATTGCGTTGAAGGTAATTTCATGCCTCCAAAATCTATTGATCTATGTTATTATACAGATTCAATCATCGAAGCAATCGATTACATTGAAAACTACGATGCTTCGGATTTTAATATAAACGATTACAGAAATATTACAAAAGGCTGAAAAAACTATTGAAGAACGCAAATTAATATTGTATAATTATAGATTGAAAATAATAAAAGAAGGTTATTGTTATGCAACTTCTTGTACTAATTTTAACTAAGACCGAATGTATGCCTCAAATAGTCTCCGCAATGGTTGGTGAAGGCTTGGGAGACCCTACGGTTATCAACTGTGAAGGGGCATTGAATGTTATTGATAAATCGAATGTAGAACCACCGCCAATTTTCGGTTCGCTCAGATACATACTGGGACAGTCAAGAAAAGAATCAAAAATGATGTTTACAGTTCTTCCCGATGAAAAAATCGAGAAAGCAAAAAAGCTTATTGATAA
>CAYVTA010000128.1:0-2407 GCA_964454355.1 uncultured Eubacteriales bacterium
GTTGACAGCAGCTTCAGCGGGACCACCATGTATACCCACTACAATGCACTGCCCGGCGTGACCTACACCTATTTCGTTCAGGCCAAGCTGGACGGCTACGTTGGTCCCGCGTCCGATGTCGTGACCGCCATCACTCCCGCTTACAACGCTCCCGAGATCAGCGAGGACGGCAATACCATCTACGTCAACGCCGACAACGCACAGGCTGTTCTGGACGGCAAGTACGGTTCCATCAGCGGCAAGACCATCGTCTTCACCGAGTCCATCGACGAGGTTCTGCAGCTGGGCCGCCCCACCAAGTATGAGGGCAGCGAGACCGTCTACTACAACTATGTGGACTATCAGCTGCAGACCGAGCCCACCGGATGGAGCGAGAACATCCCCCTCATCATGCGCAGCCACTCTCACTATTACCGCACCGTCAGCAACGTCACCTTTAAGGCGGATGAGGGCGTTGAGATCGCAGGCTTCCACTTCGCTTCCGGCCATGTGGCCAGCAGCGGCTATGACTACGTCCGCGAGGTGGAGCAGACCAGCGGCGTCACCCACTATGACCACCGTTCCCTGAAGGGCATCACCTTCGACGGCCTGACCATCACCGGCAGCGCCATCTTCCAGGACTACCTCGATGACACCACCGTTCAGAACGTCACCTTCACCAACTGCACCTTCACCGGTGAGACTGATGACGGCAAGAACGCCGCCATCAAGTTCCTGGCGGACAGCAAGTACTTTGACGATGTCACCGTTAAGAACTGCGTCATCGACGGCTACTATCAGGGCGTCTATGTTTCCGGCGTCAACGGTCTGACCGTCACCGGCAACCAGATCACCAACACCATCCACAACGCCATCGCCCTGCAGAGTGTCACCGATCTGGAGACCGGCATTGTCCTCAACCCCGTCAAGGGCACCAGCAGCATCACCGGCAACCTGATCATGGCCGCTCAGGACCGCGCCATCCGTATGAATTACGTGGGCGGCGCCAAGATCACCATCAACAACAACATCATCCTCAAGAGCGGCGACAGCGACGGCGAGCTCATCAAGGTCACCTCCGTTTCCGAAAGCGCCGAGATCGATCTGGAGAACAACTACTGGGACGGCGAGACCGATCTGGAAGGCGTTGTGATCGGCCTGACCCTGCCCGAGTCCACCGGCATCACCGGCGGCGAGTGGGCTCACATGGACATTGATGTCAGTGACTTCCTGGCCGAGGGCTATCAGGTCAACGAGGACGGCACCATCGACCAGATCCCCCTGGTGGTTGGCGACATCGATTGCGAGCCCGTCAAGGAAGGCCAGAAGGCCATCGCCACCGTGAACGCCTCCGGCGCCGGCCTGCAGTACGAGTGGCAGAAGTATGTTGGCGAGGGTTGGGTCGTCATCCCCGTTGAAAGCGCCTACGACCAGACCCTCATCACCAACACCGTTTCCATGTATGTCAACGGCTGGACGATCCGCTGCAAGGTCACCGACATGTTCGGCAACGAGGAGTTCGCCGACGTCACCCTCGTGGTCACCGAGAACGCTCCCACCGGCGTGAATGTCGTTCTGGACGCTGACAAGCTGCCCGCCATCACCTGGACCGGTGTGGAGGAAGCAGTCTCCTACAACGTCTACGTCTACGTTGAGGACAGCGAGGAGCACATCGCGGTCCTGTCCAGCGAAAACACCTTCCTGACCTATGAGGACGCCGAGGCCGGCAAGACCTACATCTTCGAGGTCTGCGCCGTGTTCGAGAGCGAGGCCGAGGGCGACAAGAGCTTCGACGGCACCGCCTCCGCACAGGTCACCATCGCTGTGCCCGTTGGCATTACCATCACCGAGCAGCCCACCGATGCAGCCGCCTATGACGGCGAGACCGTTGAGACTTCTGTGGTGGTCGACGGCAAGGAGCCTGTCTATCAGTGGTACTTCAAGGGCGTGAATGACGCCGACTTCAAGAAGTCCAGCAACACCACCGATACCTACTCCACCACCATGAACGCTGCCCGCAACGGCTATCAGGTCTTCTGCGTCATCACCGATGCACACGGCAGCAGCGTCACCTCCGACACCGTCACCCTGTCCATGAAGTCCCCGCTGGCCATCACCAAGCAGCCCACCGATGCCGCCGCCAAGGCTGGCGAGGTCATCGAGGCTTCCGTGACCGTCACCGGCGACGAGCCCACCTATCAGTGGTACTTCCTGAATCCCTCTGTGGGCATCTGGCAGGCATCCAGCAACACCACCAACACTTACAGCACCACCATGACCGCCGCACGTGACGGCAATCAGGTCTTCTGCGTGGTCACCGACAAGTGGGGCAACAGCGTCACCTCCAACACCGTCACCCTGTCCATGACCGTGCAGGCTGCCGTTCTGGAGATCGTCGCACAGCCCGAGGATACAGAGGCTGCCAGCG
>CAYVTA010000128.1:2507-5135 GCA_964454355.1 uncultured Eubacteriales bacterium
GGTCACCGATGCCTACGGCAACAGCGTCACCACCGATACCGTGACCCTGTCCATGGCATAAGCCGCAGTACAGCTGACTGCAAAAAATCGAAACGGTCCTAACCGAACGATCCGGAGGCCGGCCCTTTTGGGGCCGGCCTCCGGTTTTTTCTGCGGCTTTCCGTTTTTTATGCTTTTTTTGCGCACTTTTAGGATGTTTTTTGCGTTTTTAGTGATTTTGCCTTCCCGTATTTGACATTTACATATATTGGGTATATAGTGAACGCGTATGTTCACACACGCCTGATTTTTGTGACCTTCTCGTGGCGGAACACCAAAACCTGTAAAGGAGATCTCTCATTATGAAGCGAAAGCTTGGTCTCGGCATTCTGCTTGCAGCACTGGTCTGTATGCTGCTGTCTGTATCTGCCGGTGCCGCCGGCTACACTGCCTCCGGGCACTGCGGCAGCGGCCTCCGATGGGCACTGGATGACACCGGCACCCTTACCATCTCCGGCACCGGCCAGCTGGCCGACTACAGCTACCAAGACGCCCCATGGTCTGCGTACAGCGACTCCATCCGGCAGATCGTGGTGACCCACGGCGTCACCGGTCTCGGCAAGGCTGCTTTCCAGAACAGCCTGTCCCTGACCACTGTTTCCCTGCCGGACAGTATTTACTCCATCGGCGACGATACCTTCGCCTACTGCGCCAATCTGACAGATATCACCATCCCCGACAGTGTCTATTTCATTGGCGACGATACCTTCGTTTACTGCGCCAGTCTGACGGAGATCACCATTCCCGACAGCGTGTATTCCATCGGCGACGATACCTTTGCCTATACCGGCCTGACGGATATCACCTTTCAGGGCAGCGCCCCTTCCATCGGTGATAACGCCTTTGCCGGCGTCACAGCCAAAGTGTGGTATCCCAGCAGCGATCTCAGCTGGAACGCCTACACCAAGCTGAATTACGGCGGCAAGCTGACCTGGACTCCTACGGGCGGCCGTGCGCTGACCATTCTGGAACAGCCCCTGTCTGTCACCGCCTCTCTGGGCGAAACTGTGCGCTTCACCGTCTCCGCCAGAGGCGATGGGCTGCAGTATCAGTGGTATTGGCGTTGGGAAGGCCGCAGTTGGCAGGTCTCCGATGCGGATGGCAATGACACGGATACACTCACCGTTGCCGCCGCCTCTGTCAATAAGGATTACCGCTGTGTCATCACCGACGCCTACGGAAACACCGTCATTTCCGATGTCGCCGTGCTGACAGCCAAGGCGCTCTCCGGCACCTGCGGCGACAGCGTCTACTG
Source organism: uncultured Eubacteriales bacterium (assembly GCA_964454355.1). Lineage (GTDB taxonomy): Bacteria > Bacillota > Clostridia > Oscillospirales > Acutalibacteraceae > UBA1081. The sequence continues at coordinate 3,802 of CAYVTA010000128.1, forward strand.
GGTGCTGGACGACACCGGCGTCCTCACCATCTCCGGCACCGGCAGGATGATCTATGACGCGCCCGACGGCATCGGCAACTACGCTTGGCGGGCGCCCTGGTATGCATATCGCAGCAGCATCACCAGCGTGGTCATTGAGCAGGGCGTTACCAGCATCGGACCTTACGCCTTCGCCGACTGCTATGAGCTTCTGTCCGTGTCCATCCCGGACACCGTCACCTTCATCGATGACTACGCATTCTCCCAGTGCGATTCCATCACCAGCATCACCATCCCGAAGAATGTGACCCGTATCGGCCTCCGCGCCTTCGGCGACTGCGCTGTTCTGGATTCTGTCATCATTCCCGGACAGGTCAGAGAGCTCTCTGCCTTTGCCTTCGCAGACTGCCCCAGCCTGGCCCGCGTGGAATTCCTGGGCAGCGCGCCCGCCATCGGCGAGAACGCCTTCGCCGGCGTCACCGCCAATGTGTTGTATCCCTGGGGCAATGCGTCCTGGACGCCCGCTGTCCGCCAGAGCTACGGCGGTAAGCTGACCTGGCGCAGCTCCGCCAGCGGTCAATGCGGCGACCAGCTGGTCTGGGAACTGAGCAACGAGGGCGTCCTTACCATTTCCGGTAGTGGTGATATGCCGGACTACGTTACCACGGGGCAGGCACCCTGGAGCCGCTATCGTATCACCGATATCCTGCAGCTGGATCTGCCGGAGGGTCTCACCTCTATCGGCAACTATGCCTTCGACAACTGCGACATGCTGAAGGAGGTCACCATCCCCGATGGTGTCACTTCCATCGGGGAGTTCGCCTTTGGCGCCTGCGACGCACTGACCACCGTCCGTCTGCCGGAGAGCCTGACCTCCATCGGCAGCTATGCCTTCCAGAGCTGTAATGCTCTCACGGAGGTTGTGATCCCCGACAGCGTCACCCACATCTATGTCAACGCCTTCTCCGGCTGCGATGCTTTGAGTACGGTCCGTCTGGGCAGCGGCCTGACCCATATCGGCAGCTATGCCTTCGGCTACTGCAAAGCGCTGACGGAGATCACCATCCCTGATGGCGTCAGCTATCTGGGCATGTACGCCTTCTCCGACTGCGCTGCTCTGCGGAAGGTCTCCTTCGCCGGCGGAAAACCCGATACGATCGGGAACAATCCCTTCTTCCGGGTCAGCGCTGATGTCTGCTACCCTGTGGAGGCTGACAGCTGGACTGCAGAGACCCGTAAGAACTACGGCGGCGATCTCACTTGGAAGCCCTGGGGTGTGCAAATCACCGCCCAGTCCGGCGGCGCGACCGTTTACGAGGGCGACACCGCTCACCTCAACGTTTCCGCCATCGGTG
>CAYVTA010000129.1:0-5103 GCA_964454355.1 uncultured Eubacteriales bacterium
ATCTTTTCAGTGAAGAAACTGTAATGAAAATAGTCGCTATAATTTTTAAGCTTCTTACAATAATTGCATCTATCTGATAACATCAGAGCGATTTGTGTTAATTTAATTTTAAGAGAGGTCGGTTGCCCCTGTGCAAAAGACCTCTTTTTTCAAAAGGCTAAATCTATATGAAGAAAAAAATAATAAAATTTGGGCAGCAGAATTTGAATTCTGTTGCCCAAAACTAATTTGCTTATTTTTTAGATTTTTCGCAGTAATTTTGTATAGCTTCAATGAAAAACAACAAAATTTTTTGATTTATTGAAACTATTGTTGCAACTCCATTAATATTTGAGCTCCCAGTTTGAAACCTTCTGCAAAATTGTCGCATCTGATGGCGTATTCAATCTCATTAAAAGCATCTCGATATTCCTCAAAAGCCTCTTTCTGACAGATATTGAGAGTTTCTATCAGTTTTGTTTCTTTTTGACAAAGACGGCTGATAAGTTCAGAATCTGTGTTATTTGTTTCGCATGGTATGATTTCACCACTGTATAATTTTTTTAGTATTGACATAAAAATAACCTCCTATTATGTATAATGTCCGGAGCTACGAAAAAAAACGCATCTCCGGACAGTTGCTACACAAGTCATAATATCAATTCAGATATACCAAACAAGAGCGTGCATTTCATTTTAAAAATACTCACCATCGATTAATGATATTTAACTTGTTTAGCAATATCAGTTTAGCACTTGAAACTGATAAAATCAAGATAGAACAGAAAAAATTCCCAAAGCTTTAAATCGCTTTGAGAAAAAAACAAGGTCATTTTCATTTTTTCTTTGGATAAGGCTCACGAACAGAAGTTCTGCCCAAGATGTAATCTGTGCTGGTTTCAAAAAAGTTTGCCAAAATAATTAATGATTCTGTTGGCGGTGTTCTTTCACCATTTTCAAATTTTGAAATCAGTGCTTGATCGATACCTGTTTTAATTTGAACTTGTAACTGAGTAAGATGTCGCTCTTTTCTTAGACTTCTTAAAATTGACTCCATTTCTTTATCACCCATAATCCATTATGTCATAGACATAAGCTGTTTTTCAGGACGTTTCGTCAATGTGGTAATTTGTTCCTTTATTTTTGTAAATGGATAGTGGTTATTTCTTTATCAATTGTGCGTTAGTATTTGAATTATCACTGATAAATCGTGTTCACCCAAACATATCTTTCTCAGGTTTCTCTTTTACTGCTGTGTATACACTTAAGTTGTTGTTATTGTCGCATGATGCGTAAATAACCTCCTTCAAGCTTTTTATGCCTTGATTTTGCAATTCTTTTTTTAGCCATACGTCGTTATTACCTGTAAATTTCAGGTTTCCTTCTAATATAACACCGTCAAGGATAACCGTAACAGGCAGTTTTTCTTCTTTCGGTACAATTTTTAAATCTTTGTTTGTTGCAGGACGTGCTGCCGGTTTTGGCAAAATGGAAATTCTCCCGTTAGGCTCAAGCACGGCAGTTTGTATATCTGCTATATTCGGATAACCCGATATTCTGCATTCTGTCAGAAATTCGTTTACATTGAGCTTTGCTTTTCTTAAATTCTTTTTGAACAGCATACCGTTGTCGAAAAGAATAAGGCTTGTTCCGTCTATAATTCGTCTGGCTTTTAGTGATTTGTTTGTGATTATTGAAAGCAGTACTGCCGCAACGCCATAGGTTATCATTGCTGTCAACGGTTTGTGAAAGCCGTCTTCAAGTGATGTTGCCATTTCTGCCGCAATGGAGCCTATTGTAATTCCCGTTATATAGTCAAATGTTGTCATTTGTGAGATTTGTTTGTTGCCCATTAATTTTGTCAACAGAAAAAGAATAATAATTGAAAACAGACTCAGACCGATAATATAAAAAATATCCATTTTATCACCTTTTTTATTATTGGTCATCTCTAAAAAAATATTAAAAAATGTTGAAATAAATGGTTTTCTATTATATAATAGCAACGTAATAAACTCGAAACATCAGTAAAAGCTTTTGGTTGTTTCAGAGCATGTTGAATTTTGTACAAATTTTTTTCATGGATGATTCATTACATATGAAAGAAGAGATAATCATGGATAAACTTAGAGCTGCTGTAGTAGGCTGCGGAAACATAAGCTCACGTCACCTTGAAACAATAACTGAAAATGAAAACTGTATTCTTTCTTGTGTTTGTGACATTGTTCCTGAAAAAGCAGATGCAAAAGCAGTTAAATACGGTGTAAAAGCCTATTATGATTTTGATGAAATGTTGGCAAACGATGATTTTGATGTTTTGCATATATGTACTCCCCATTATCTTCATCATGAAATGGCTATTAAGGCAATGAATAAAGGAAAACATGTCCTTTGTGAAAAGCCTCTTGCAATTTATTATGATGATGCAGTTAAAATGTGTGAATGTGCCGAAAAAAATGATGTTTATTTGGGAACCTGTTTTCAGAACAGATATAATGAAGCATCTGTTTACATTAAAAATCTTCTTTCAAGCGGTGAATTAGGAAAAATTATTGGTGCAAAGGGTATTGTTACATGGGACAGAGATGAGGAGTATTATTCGGATGACTGGCACGGAACTCTTGATAAAGAGGGCGGCGGAGTTGTAATAAATCAGTCTATTCATACTCTTGATCTTCTTCAGTGGCTTATAGATTCTGATGTTATTGATGTAAAGGGTAGTGTTTCTCAAAAAAGACTTATGGGAAAAGTTGAAACGGAAGACACTGCAGATGCAGTTATTACATTTAAAAACGGTACACAGGCACTTTTTTATGCAACACTTTGTTATGCCGCAAATTCCCCTGTATTTATTGAGATGCTTTGTCAAAAAGGTAAAGTTGTGATGTATGATGACCTTGCAATTATCAAAAAGGGTGAGGATAAACAGACCGTCACATTTGAGCATACGAAAGGTGATAAAGGTTATTGGGGCAGCAGTCACAGCAGACTTATCCGTGATTTCTATTCAAGTATTACCTGTAAAGAACACTTTGAAGTTGACGGAAAATCAGGCATCAAAGCTGTTAAAATTGTGGATTCACTTTACAAAGATGCAAGATAACAAACTGTGTTTTTTGTGTTGACAAAGTTGGATATGTGTAATATAATTTTTAGTAATCCCAAATTTAAGGAGAAGTATATATGTCAATGGATTTCAAGCGAAAGCTGCCAATACCTAAGGAGGTAAAGGAGCAGTATCCGCTTTCTAAAGAAATAATTAAAGTAAAAGAAGAAAGAGACGCTGTAATTAAAAACATTTTCATGGGCAATGATGACAGATTCCTTCTTATAATCGGTCCATGTTCTGCTGATAACGAGGATTCTGTTCTCGATTATGTGTCTCGACTTACAGCTTTACAGGATAAAGTTAAGGATAAGGTTTTTATTATACCGAGAATATATACAAATAAGCCCCGAACTACAGGTGACGGCTATAAGGGTATGGTTCATCAGCCGAATCCGGAGAAGGATTCTGATCTTTATGAGGGTATTCTTGCAATAAGAAGGCTTCATACCAGAGTAATTGAAGAATCCGGTCTTGTGTGTGCCGATGAAATGCTTTATCCGGAAAATTACAGATATCTTTCCGATCTGCTCTCATATGTAGCTATTGGAGCAAGAAGTGTTGAGAATCAGCAACACAGGCTTACAGCCAGCGGTATAGATGCTCCTGTTGGTATGAAAAACCCTACAGGCGGAGATCTTTCCGTTATGCTCAACTCAATCACCGCTGCACAGCATTCTCATAACTTTATTTTCAGAGGTTGGGATGTTACAACAAGCGGAAATCCTCTTGCTCACGCTATTTTAAGAGGTTATGTTGACGAATTTGGCAGATCTGTTCCTAATTATCATTACGAAGATTTGAATAGAGTATATGATATGTATCAGGAAAAGGGTCTTGCAAATATGGCAGCTATTATTGACACAAATCATTCAAATTCAGGCAAGAAGTACCTTGAACAGGTCAGAATCGCAAAGGAGATTCTTCATTCCTGTCGCCATAATGACCACATCAGAAAGCTTGTAAAAGGTCTTATGATTGAAAGCTATATCGAAGACGGCACTCAGAAAATCGGTGAGGGCATATACGGTAAATCAATCACAGACCCGTGTTTAGGCTGGGAGAAATCAGAGAGACTTGTTTTGGATATCGCAGATTTGCTTTAATAAAAATTTAAATGGATTTTTGATTCCAATTGTAATTAAAAAATGTAACACATCTTCAATGTATTGCACAGAGAAGATGTGTTTTGTTTAAATAGAAACTGATTTTTTAATCACAAATGCAATTTTATTTACATATTATAGTACAGAAATAATTGATTTTGTTGCTATAAATGAAAAAACAGTTATTCAACAAGTGAATAAAAATTATACATATTTTTCTATGTGATGATTATTTAAAAAAATTTTATTGTCAATTTTTTTAAAAATCGCAGTTTGACTGATATATTTTTAATCATTTCGACAAAATGATGTTTTTTGTAACTTTATTATTGCAATTTTATTCTTAAAGGTATAAAATTACTATTAAATTAATTTTTTCAGAATAAATATTCTGAAAATGGGAGTGTATATAAAGTGAATTATGTTGAGCGTACCATTGATATGGTAGAAAAGAAACACGCAAACGAGCCTGAATTTGTGCAGACTGTAACAGAGGTTCTTACATCTCTTATACCTGTTATTGAGCAGCATCCCGAGTATGAACAGTCATCCCTTCTTGAGAGAATGGTTGAACCCGAAAGACAGATTTCTTTCCGTGTTACATGGGTTGATGATAACGGCAAGGTTCAGGTAAATACAGGTTACAGAGTTCAGTTTAACGGTGCAATCGGACCTTATAAGGGTGGACTTCGCTTCCATCCCTCAGTATATATCGGAATTATGAAGTTCCTCGCTTTTGAGCAGACATTTAAAAACAGCCTCACAGGTCTTCCCATCGGCGGTGCAAAGGGCGGTTCCGACTTTGACCCCAGAGGTAAGAGCGATGGAGAAATTCTCCGTTTCTGTCAGGCATTTATGACAGAGCTTTACAGACATATCGGTCCTGATGTTGACGTGCCCGCAGGTGATATT
>CAYVTA010000130.1:0-4956 GCA_964454355.1 uncultured Eubacteriales bacterium
AGCTTGTGCAAATTCTTTTCCGGTTGTCGGATGTGGACATTCCTGAACAGCAAAAAGTTTTTGGTTCTCATCAAAAGACTGCTCAAATCCAAATGCACAATAATGTTCAAACTCTTTTTTCTCGGTGTTCCACTGAGATTGAGCGGCCCAACACCTGTTGCCTCGTTTACCGCAACTATAACAATAGATTATTTTCTTCGGTTTAGCAGGCATCAGATCACCAAATGCTTTTCCCAAAGACTCATTATATCGCTCACCAAGTCGCAATAATTTTGCGTGAGATGCCGCAGATATATTATTGCCATTTACAAATGACTTAACTGTATTCAACGATAAACTCGTAGTCTTTGCTATGTCACTGAGAGATAAGTTGTTTTTATTCATAAACTCATTCAGAACAGCTCTTGCTATTGAATTCAATCTGTCTACATTATTGTTTACGCCTTCAACATCGGTCTGTTTCGGAACACAAGTAACAATATCACCAATGTCACATTTTAACTCATCACAAATTCGCACTATTACATCAAGAGCTACAGTTTGATTATTTCGCATCTTTGCTAATGTTGAACTTGATGCTCCAATTCGTTGCATCAATTCCCTTTGAGTAATATTTAACTCAGCCAATTTATCAAAAAGTTTATAAAAATATACAGCCATTTCGCACCTCCTGCAAAACTGTATATCAATTATATCATCACAGGATATTTTTGTCAATATCTTTTTCTTCTCAAAATCATTGATTGTTTGTATATGCAAAAAAAGACTTTAGATTTTAAACAAAACAACCTAAAGTCCTTTTCTCATATTAAGTTTTCTTCAACCTGAAATCCACCCTTTAATACAACAATTATCTTATTTCCTTTCATAACTCTGATACACTCAATCAACCGTCTGACAATTACATCATCATATTCATTGAACGATACATCCGTATCGGTAAATATTTTTTCAAGTCTTTCAAGTTCACTGTTAATTGCCTTGTCTGACTCTGCACTGATTTTAGCAATTTGAAGTTTTTCTCTCAATATCTTAACTTGCTCAAAATTATTCTTTATTTCATTAAGGAATCTTTCAGCATCGCCACTTGTTGAACCCATCAGTTCCATAAGGTGTTCTGATTCTTCCTCTAATTTAAGTATTTGCTTTTCAAGAGAATAAGCATCGCAAAAATCATCACTTCCGGTAATCGCATATTTCAAATTGTTTCGCAGAAGATTTACGGTTTCTTCTTTATTCTCAAACATTTTATTAAGTGCTCTGCAAATTGCTGAATGTAATTTTGTTTCTTCAATGCCAATGGAAGAACAGCTTTTTCTACCATTTTCGGAACGATTGATACATCTCCAATAATATTGATGTTCACCGTTTTTCTTTGTCTTACCGTTTCTTTTGTAATTACTGCCACATTCACCGCATACAAGAAGCTCAGATAAAGCAAATTTACCGCTATATTTACCCTGTTCTGTTTTAGTATGAGAAGATTTCTTATGCTTACTACCTCGTCTCGCAATTTCCATTTGAACTCTGTTAAATTTATCTCTGTCGATTATGGCCGGATGATTGTTGCTTACAAGATACTTTGGCAGCTCTCCCTTATTAACTTTTGTCTTTTTGCTTATAGGGTCAGAACAATATGTCTTTTGCAATAATAAGTCCCCTGCATACTTTTCATTTTTAAGTATTGTATCAATTACTTTTTTGTTCCAAGCCTTTCCGCCTTTATATGTCAGAAAATCGTTATCCTGCAGATACCTTTGAATCTGCTCCAAACTGTTTCCGTCAAGAAATCTATCAAAAATAATTCGTACAACCTCTGCCTGTTCGGGTATTATTTCAGGAACACCAGTGGTGCCCCTTTTGTATCCGAAACAACTGAAATTGGAGCAAAACTTACCGTTTTTCATACTCTGATGAATACCCCATTTTACATTGGCACTTATATTTTCACTTTCAGCCTGTGCGATAACACTGAATAATCCGATAAGCATTTCATTCTCTGCTTTTAACGAGTCAATTGCTTGTTCTTCAAAATATACACCTATATTCATCGCACGAAGTTTTCTTACCCAACTGAGGCTATCAACAGTATTTCTTGCAAAACGAGAAATTGATTTGGTTAAAATCATATCAATTTTGCCTTTTTCGCAATCTCTCATCAAACGCAAGAAATCCTTTCGTTTTGAGGTAACCGTACCTGTAATACCTTCATCTGCATAAATACCTGCAAATGTCCAACTTGGATTTTTTGCAATTGCTTCTGTATAATAAGCTATCTGTGATTCGTAACTGTTTAACTGTTCCTCTTCATCGGTTGATACACGACAATATGCCGCAACACGAAGTTTGGTAGCTGCAGAGTTATTTTTAATTAATAATGGATTTGCTTCAATTTTCGTTACTCGTTTTTCTAAATTAACTTGCATTTTCTGCTCCTCCATTCGTTATTTTTGCATTATTTATAAAAACAGTAGTAATTCTACCGTCAGGTTGAACTCTAATCTGCTTTATGTACTCTTTCATTACTTTGTAATCAATTTTATCAACGAAAGAAATTTCATTCTTTAATTCTTCTGTTAGTTCCCCATTATCAAAACCACAACAATCAAACCGTACTTTCGCTCCTTGCAAAATACACTTAGCAACAACAGAAAAATTAAGCTTGGGTTGCTCTAACAACCTTATTAATTCATTTTCTTCTTTTGTGACATCTATTGTCGGCATATATTGAGAATCAGCAACGACACTGAGTAAATCGGGATTTCTTATAACCATCTTCAAGTTGCTTGTAACTGCATCTTCAAGAATTGCATCATCAATATAAATCGAACATTTACATCCTTTTGAGCACATCCACTTTTCCCGTGTACCCCAAGTGTTTACCCTTTTAAATCTGCTACCGCATTTACCACACACTGATATTTCTCTGAACAATTCAACTTCCAGTGTATGTGTTTCTTGTTTACACGATTTTCTCTCTTTCACAACCTTGACTTGATTAAACATAGAGGATGAAATAATCATCGGATAAACTTCATTACCCATATATTTTTCGTTCTCAATCATTCGCTTAATGGTGTTCTTATTCCATTTCACTTCATCTTGGAAATAAACAACATTTTCCTCGGTAAGCATAGTAGCAATACTATTTAATGTTTTACCTTCAACATATAAAGAAAACACTCTTTGTACTACTTCTGATTCTTCATTGTGAATAACTGTTTTTCCGTTTTCCACCTGATAACCGTAAAGTGTTGTTCGTATTGCCATCTATATCACCTCTGTCATTTCAACTTCAAGATGTAAGCCGCCTTTTAGTTTGAACATTACTGTTTTCTCACTGCCAACAACGACTTTATCAACTATTGCTGAAAACAGCGAATTATCAAAACGCAATATCACATTGGGATATTCGTCTAATGTTTCTTTCAAAACCTTTAAATCTTCAATAAGTCTTTCATCCTCATCGGCATTTAAAAGTTTCACTCTTTTTCCTCTTAATTCAGTTATTTTATATTTCAACTCTGATGTTCGTTCAAGATAGGAAACATCATCAATAATACCCTTAGCGTGAAGCTCCGTATAAGTATTATTCTTGTTACAAAGGCTTGCAATTTCAGCATCTATTTGTGAAATCTCATTATTTTGTCCCGAAACTTTTTCACGAAGATTTAATAACTGACTTAATGTTTTATCAAGTATTACTTTTTCAAATCTTCGCAATTTGTTATACATCAATACAAATGCTTTTTTCAGAGCTTCTTCGCTAATGTTTTTTCCATCACAGGAACGTCCAGCCATTGTCTTTTGTGAACATACCCAATACACAATATCATTTTGAACTTTTCGTTTGTATGACCAACCACACTCTTTACATTCAATCAACCCTGTAAAGAAATGCTTTTGTGAAACCTTTCTGTCGCTCGTAACTTGTTTCATTCTGAATTGTACAAGTTCAAAATCTTCACGAGACACAATACCTTCATGAGAATTTGCAACATAGTACCTATCAAGTTCACCTTTGTTCGGTACATTTCTTAATGGTAGCATTTGCGGTGTGTATGTCTTTTGCAGCAAACTGTCACCTATATACTTTTCATTAGTCAAAATATATCTTATTCCCGGCACCGACCACTTACCCGATGCATTTGGAATTTTTTCATCGTTTAATATTGCAACAATTTTGCCAATACCATTACCTGAAAGATAAAGTTTAAAAATCCGCTTTATAATTTCTGCTTCTTCAGGAATAACCGAAAGATGGCACTCTTTATCAAGTTTATACCCATAAGGAGCATTGCAAGTAATGAACTCACCATTCTCCATTTTCATACGGATAGCTGTCGCTACCCTTTTGGAGCCAGCCAATGCTTCACTCTGAGCAAAAGCGCTTTTTACATAAAGAATAAGCTCAGAATTCATTGTCTTGGTATCAATATTGTCATTTTCAAACAATACGGTAACACCAAAAGAGTTTAGTGTTCTTATTGATTCTAGACATTCAAGTGAATTTCTTGCGAATCTTGAAACACTCTTTACAAATATGCGGTCTAATTTTCCGTTAGATGCATCTTTCATCATTCTTTTAAATTCATCACGCTTATTTACGCAAGTCCCGGTTATTCCCTCATCAGCATATATATCAACAAACTCCATTTCAGCGTTAGACTTAATATATTCGGTATAATACCTCAGCTGTGCCGAAAAAGAATTTGATTGGTCCTCAGAATCGGTACTGACACGGCAGTAAGCAGCAACTCTTTGTTTTTTCTCTTGATTTATTTGTGCTATTGTTGGTTTAATAACCTTTACTACTCTCGCCGCCATATCATCACCTCCTGACTTACATCCACATTATATCTGTTTATTTTTCAAAAATCCCATGTGCGATTTAGCTTATCGGAAGATAATCGCACACTAAAGTTTCAGCATTTCTCTTGTTTATTTTCTCAACGA
>CAYVTA010000131.1:0-4886 GCA_964454355.1 uncultured Eubacteriales bacterium
ATATCAAGTTGGTTTGAAACCTACGATAGTTGCATTTGTGCAGATATACGTCATGGCAGCTTTGGCACTTTTGTGGATTACAAGTCTTATTATCTATGTTTTGACATATAATATGACCAGACCGCTTCGTGATATCTCTATTGCAACAAAGCACTACGCTAAAGGTGATTTTTCTTATAAAATCAAGCATTACAGCAAAAATACGGTTAAGGAATTTGATGAGCTTTCTGCAGCAATGAATTTGATGGCGGAAAGCCTTGAAAGTCTTGTAGCTTCCAGAAGTAATTTTGTCGCAAATGTGTCTCATGAACTAAAAACTCCTATGACTACTATCGGCGGATTTATTGACGGTATTATTGACGGCACTATTGATAGTGAAAATCAAAAATATTACCTTCAGATTGTTTCAGATGAAGTTAAGAGGCTTTCCAGACTTGTTGTTTCTATGCTTAATATGTCAAAGATAGAAGCAGGTCAATTGCGTATAAATCCGGAAAAGTTTAATATTTCTGAACAGATTTTAAATATTTTTCTGTCCTTCGAACAAAAGATAGAATTTAAATCAATAAACATCAAAGGTCTTGACTATCTCAGAACGACATATATTGAGGCAGATAAAGATATGATAAATCAGGTTTTTTACAATCTGATTGACAATGCGGTTAAATTTACACCGCAGTATGGAGAAATCGATGTTTTAATGGATAGCTCGGATGAGTATGTCACTGTCAGCATCAAAAACACGGGAAAAGGAATCGCCGAAGAAGATATTGACCATGTTTTTGAAAGATTTTACAAGGGTGATAAGTCCAGAAGTATTGATTCAAAGAGTGCAGGTCTTGGTTTGTTTATCGTTAAAAATATCGTAGGACTTCATAACGGAGAAATAAAGGTTGCTTCTGTTGCTAATGTATATACTCAGTTTACGGTTAAATTGAAAACAAAGCTTATCTGAGTTTAATTTATACATAATTTTTACCGGGAGGAAAAATTAAATGGATGATGAAATTTTAAAAAAAGATGAGGACGGAATGAATAGCGAACCGTCAGTTGAAGAGCCTGTTGAGGCTTCTTCACAGCAGGAAAGTGAAAATGTGAATGCAGAACCGGTCAATTCCGTCAACAATGCACAGGAATCTTATACAATACCTGAAAATGATGGACAGACTTATCAAAACGGTTATTATAATCAGAATAATTACGGTGGTTATAATCAGAATCAACGGTATAATGACAACAATCCTTACGGTCAGAATGCTTACGGACAGTACGGATATAACCCCGAAGGACAGTATAGTTATTCACCGCAAAACAACGGTTCTCCTCAGCCTAAGAAAAATGGTAATAAGGGAATGAAAATATTTATCGGTGTTGTTGTTGCTATTGTGGTGCTTTGTGTAGTGCTTATGATTGCACTGTTCTCAGGCTCGTCCAATGATATAAACACAAATGATAACTCTGTAATTGCGGATGAAGATTCAAATTCTATTGACAGCTCAAATGTAGGCGATCTCATTATCAGTGACAGCTCCCTTGAAGCAGGTGAAGCTGCTGTAGTAGCTGAAATTGCACAGCAGTATAATGTAGGCATCCTTGTTTATCAGGATAACTCTCTTTACACAGAAGGTTCAGGCGTTTTGGTAAAAGAGGATGATGACGGAGTTTACACTTATGTTGTCACTTGTGCTCATGTTGTCAACTACAGCAATTCGGCTCTCTCCGTTCTTATGGCAGACGGAACAGAATATCCTGCTGAGCTTGTAGGAATGGACACAAGAACCGATATTGCAGTTGTTCGAATAGAGGCATCAGATCTCCCCAAAGCGGAATTTGCAGATGCTGAGGCTCTTGTTGTAGGTCAGACTGTTTATGCAATAGGCAACCCCGGTGGTTCTGAGTTCTTCGGCTCTTTATCAAACGGTATCATATCTGCTATTGACAGACCGATTAGTTCCTCAACCGGTTATGAAATGGATTGTATTCAGCATACAGCAGCCATAAACCCCGGTAATTCCGGCGGTGCACTTGTTAACGGTGAAGGTAAGGTTATCGGAATCAATTCAATGAAGATTGCATCTACCGAATACGAAGGAATGGGATTTGCAGTTCCTTCTTCCGTTGTAATTGAAGTGTTTAATTCAATTATTGAAAATGGCTATGTTGCAGGCAGACCTAAGCTTGGTATTTCCTATACAACACCTTCAAATTACAGCCAGACCTATGCAATGTATGTTCAGATGAAGGGACTTCCCTCCGGAACGATAGTTATTGCTGAGATCGCAGAAGACAGTGACCTTGCAACTAAAGATGTTCAAATCGGTGACATGATTACACAAGTCAACGGCAAAAATATGACTGACAGCGGTATGCTTTCAGATATGATTGAGGATATGACAGTCGGTGATACCCTTACTTTAACAATAGTAAGAGTCAATACAAATGACTGGTCACAGACTGAACAGAAGATAACCGTTTCTCTTGTTGAAGATAAGGGAACGTCATCAACATCTTCTTCAGTTGAAGAGGAAGCTGACGATTACTCGGATTATTACGGTTATGATTCCGAAGATTTGTACGAGTATTTTAAACGCTATTTTGGTAACGGCTACGGTTACGGATATTGATATGAACATTAAAACCATCGGTATAAAACCGGTGGTTTTTTTTCTGCAATTTAAGTATTTACATTCGTGTTGGATTTTGATATAATTAAAAAAAGGGGATGTGAAAAATGAACTTAAAGAAATTGATTAATACTGCACTGTGCAAGCCTGATAAACAGGACGAGCTTGAATATTTTAATATGAAGGGCAGAGTTTCTGCTAATGTACTTACCACTTCTCAGCAGAGTATGCCTACTTGTTCATATATTTATGAAGCAGATGTTACGCAGTTTATGAAAACTTTTGAAGAGCTTAAAAATAGTTGCGGATATCAGCTTTCATTCAATACTCTTATGATGCGTGTTCTTATCGAAGGATTGAAGATCGCTCCCAGACTGAATGCTCATGTTGAATACAATCATACTACAGCCTGCGGAAGGCTTGTCGTGAAAAAACATATCAATGTTGCAATGCCTGTTTGTATGAAAAGCGGAGAGACATTTACTGTGAATGTACTCGAAACTGAAAATAAGACATTAGAAGAGCTTTCCGAGCAGATTTCAGGGCTTTTGTATAAGCTTGAAAATACCGATGTTGACCGTTCACTTTTTGATTTGCTTACATTGCGAATGGTTGGCAGAATATTTATGGGTAAAGTGGTTTCTACTATGTCTCAGATAGTAACTGCTTATACAGGTAAATATAAGGTTGTTGGATTTGATGAAATGTTTAAGCCTCACACGGAAAACGATCTTACTATTGATGAACTCAATGAGGGAACTGTCTGTCTTACCAATTGGGGTGCTCTTGCAAAAGGCTTCAACGGTACAGTGTCATATTCACCCTTGCTTCATCCTCAGGTTTTTCTTATGTCTATAGGTAATGTCCGAGATGAGAATTATGTTTATAAAAATGATGATGGTGAAATTGATATGGATACAAAAAAAGTTTTGCCGATTACACTTATGTTTGATCACAGAATAGGCGGCTTTGCTGATGTAGCTCCTTTTATCAGAAAGCTTGATGAAATTTTTTCAAATCCTGAAATTATTAAGAAATGGTAAAAAAAGTGTTGTAATCACATAATATTTGTGCTAAAATAACAACCGTAAACTAAATCCGATATGGATTTTTGGAGGTATTTTTATGGCAGATAATATTCTTGACCGTTTTAAAACAGACACAGAGGAGCAGGTTATTGACATATCCAAAAAAGTTAAAGTCGGTATTATCGGTACCGGTTGGATTGCAGAAGCTCATGCTAATCGTTATCTCAAGTGCCCGGATGTTGAAATCGTAGCTCTTGCAGATATCGTTCCCGGTAAGGCCGCAAAATTTGCTCAGGACAACGGCATTGAAGGTGCTCGCATTTATAACAGTGACCGTGAGCTTATTGATAATGAGCCTGAAATTGATGCTGTAAGTGTTTGTACATATAACAGACAGCACGCTCCTTGTTCTGTTTATGCTCTTGAGCATGGTGTAAATGTTCTTCTTGAAAAGCCCATGTGTGTTACAATTGAAGAAGCTGTTGAAATTTGCAGAGCAGAAAAGAAAAGCGGTAAGATTCTCTCAATCGGATTCCAGCCCAGATTTGACGAGAATATGAAAATGGTAAAAAAGGTTGTTGAATCAGGCGAGCTTGGTCAGATTTATTACATCCAGACCGGCGGCGGCAGAAGAAAGGGCATCCCTACACCTTACGGTACATCCTTTATTGAGGACGAAACAGCAGGTATCGGTGCTCTTGCTGATATCGGTTGTTATTCACTTGACATGGTTCTTAATGCAATCGGTTATCCCAAGCCACTTACAGTTTCCGGTTATATGTCAGATTTCTTCGGAAAGAATCCTGCAACTTATCCAAAGCATCCCGAATATGCAGAGAAGTTCAGTGTTGATGATTTTGGTGCAGGCTTTATCCGTCTTGAAGGAGGAATCATTCTTGACTTCAGAATTGCATGGGATATGCACCTTGACACTCCCGGTGATACTATCATCATGGGTACAAAGGGCAGCCTGAGAATTCCCTCAACAGAGTGCTGGAACGGTTCAATCGGTGGTCCTCTCAAGATATATCACGATGTAGCAGGGGAGTGCGTTGAAACTGTTATTCCCGAAAAAGAAAATGATGAGGATAACTTTGATAAGAAGATACGCTCGTTTATTGATGCAGTAAAGTACGGCGGTGCATCACCTGTTCCGTCAAGTCAGATTATTTACAACCAAGCTATTATTGACGGTATTGTACGTTCTGCAAGAGAAGGTAAGGAAGTTACAATC
>CAYVTA010000132.1:0-4788 GCA_964454355.1 uncultured Eubacteriales bacterium
TGTTTACAGTTCTTCCCGATGAAAAAATCGAGAAAGCAAAAAAGCTTATTGATAAGCAGGTGGGCGGCATCAAAAATCCCAACACAGGTATTATGTTCACATTGCCTATTTCAAGTGTTGACGGTTTGAGCAGTTAAGGTATAAAAAGATATGGATATATTACTTTATTTAGGCATTGCAATGGTAGCCGGTCTGCTTTTCAACAGAATCGTCAAAAAATTCAATCTTCCGAATGTTACAGGTTATCTGGTAGCAGGTCTTGTTATCGGACCTTATGTGCTTAATCTTCTGCCTGAGCTTGCAGTTGAACAGATGAGCATAATCACAAACGTGGCTTTGGGCTTTATCGCATTTTCAATCGGCGGCTCATTCAAAATATCCAATCTTAAAGCATTAGGTGCAAAGGTGCTTGTAATAACATTTTTTGAAGCCTGCACAGCTTCCCTGTTTGTTACCGTCGCAGTTATGCTTTTTGGTTTTGACGTTCCTATGGCACTTGCGTTGGGTGCCATTGCGGCTGCAACCGCACCGGCAACGACACTTCTTGTTGCAAAGCAGTACAATGCAAACGGTCCTGTTACAAGAATGCTGCTTCCCGTAGTTGCAATGGATGATGCAGTGTGTATAATTCTTTTCTCGATTATGACTTCCATTGCCGCAGTTATATCAAACGGCTCCGAGCTTTCAATCGGAAAAATGCTTCTTGATCCCATCAGAGAGATAGGACTTTCACTTATTTTAGGTGCACTTATGGGATTTGCTGTCGCATTCTGCTCAAGAGCATTCAAGTCAAGAGCAAACAGAATTTCTGTTATAATTTGTTCAATTTTCCTGTGCGTTGCACTTGCGGACAAGTTTGATCTGTCTTCACTGCTGGTATGCATGATGAACAGTGCAATCATGGTCAATTTCTCAAAGGATGCAGACAAAATGTTGGATGTGTGCGACCGTTGGACTCCTCCGTTATTTCTGTTATTCTTCGTTATATCGGGTGCGGAGCTTAATCTGTCCGTACTTAAGCAGATAGGTGTTATCGGTGTAATTTATCTTGTTGCCAGAACAGCAGGAAAATATATCGGTGCAGCAACCGGTTCATCTATTGTAAAAGCGGAAAAAAACATCAGAAAATATCTGGGACTTACGCTTATACCTCAAGCAGGTGTTGCAATTGCAATGAGCCAGTTAGCAATTACAGTATTGCCTGAATACGGCGAACAGATAAGAGCCGTTATTCTTGCGGCAACTCTTGTATACGAGCTCACAGGCCCTATCATAACAAAGCAGGCACTTACAAGTGCGGGTGAAATTCAAAAAAGAGAAAAAATCAAAGCATAAAGGAGAATTATTATGTTACCTGTTGCGTTACAGTTTTATTCAGTCAGAGATGACGCTGAAAAAGACTTTTACGGTACATTAAAAAAAGTAAAAGAAATGGGTTATGACGGTGTTGAATTTGCAGGTCTTTTTGACCACACACCCGAAGAAGTCAGAGATATGTGCAAGGAGCTGAATATCACTCCTGTTTCTGCTCATGTACCCATTGATGACATGATAAACGACATCGAGGGCAGCGTTGCCGCATACAAAACTATCGGCTGCAAGTACATTGCTGTACCTTATGTTACTGAAGAAAGACGTCCCGGTGCAGAGAAGTTCGATGAAACTGTTGAATACATAAAAAAAATCGGTGCTGAATGCAAAAAGAACTCAATGACTCTTCTTTATCATAATCATGATTTTGAATTTATAAAAATTGACGGTAAATACGGTCTTGATATACTTTACAGCAGTGTTTCAGCAGACCTTCTTCAGACGGAAATTGACACCTGCTGGGTAAATGTTGGCGGTGAAGAGCCTTCATCATACATCATTAAATATACAGACAGAGCACCGGTTGTTCATCTTAAGGATTTTGTTATGAAAGGAAAAGACAAGCCTAAAAAGCTTTATGACCTTATCGGAATTGATGATGAAAGCGAAAGTGCAGACGAAGAGGATTTCAGCTTTAAACCCGTTGGCTACGGTGTACAGAATATGCCCGAGATTATAGCAGCGGCAGAAAAAGCAGGTGCTCAGTGGCTTGTTGTTGAACAGGATCAGCCTGACAAGGGTAACACAGCTCTTAACGCTGTAAAAATGAGTATAGAATATCTTAAATCTTTAAATAAATAATCATTAGCGAGGACTTTTATGGAACAGAAAACTTGTAGAATCGGATGCATAGGCTTAAGCGGGCGAGGATCAGGAATGATGGATCTTCTTCTTGATGTACCGGGCGTTATTGTACCTGCAGTTTGCGATCTTGTTGAAGAACGTGTTGACAAGGGCATGGAAATCGTAAAGAAAAAGGCTGAAGGCAAATACAGCGTAAGAGGTTATTCCGATTACAAAGTAATGCTTGAAAACGAAGATTTGGATGCTGTATTCGTAGCAACGACGTGGATAACTCATATTCCGATTGCAATAGATGCAATGAAAGCCGGCTGTCACGTAGGCATGGAGGTAGGCGGTGCTTCTTCAATTGAAGAGTGCTTCAGACTTGTAAGAACAAGTGAAGAAACAGGAAAATTCTGTATGCTTATGGAAAACTGCTGTTATGACCGTAAGGAGCTGGCTGTTTTCAACATGGTAAAACAGGGCCTTTTCGGTGAAATCATCCATTGCGAGGGCGGTTACAGACACGATCTGAGAGATGAAATCGTGCTCGGAAGAGAGAATATACACGGCAGACTCAGAAACTTCATGAACAGAAACGGTGAGCTGTATCCCACTCACGAAATCGGACCTATTGCTAAAATCCTTGATATTAACAGAGGCAACAGATTCGTTTCGCTCGTTTCCGTATCAAGCAAATCAAAGGGACTTAATGAGTGGATAAAGAAAAATAAGGGCGAGGATTATGACCTTTACGGCTATGATTGGGCTTGCGGTGATATCACAACGACAATCATCAAGTGTGCAAACGGAGAGACAATAACAATCAATCATGACTGCTGTCTTCCCAGACCATACTCGAGAGAATTTATGGTTCAGGGTACAAAGGGTGTTGTTAAGGAACTGGAATCTGCTGAAGGTGATGATGCAACGATTTACCTTGAAGGTATTTCCGAAAAGCCTCATTGCTGGGAGTATTTCAACGAAAAATACAGAGCAAAATACGAGCATCCCCTTTGGAGAGATGATGATACCGTAAACTTTGTAGGCGGTCACGGCGGTATGGACTATCTTATTCTTGCCGCATTTGCCGAGAGCGTTCAGCTTGATGCGGAACCTCCCATTGATGTTTATGATACAGCAACATGGATGGCAATTACAGCACTTTCCGAGCAGAGCGTTGCAACAGGCGGTTCTGCTGTTCCGTTCCCGGATTTTACAAACGGTATGTGGATAGACAGGGAACCCTCAAGACGAGGAAAGTACTGCCTTGAACAGATTTGTGATGAATTTTTTGAATAAAGGAGAACCTTATGAGCTATTACATTGGTATTGACGGCGGCGGCACAAAAACTGCCTACGCACTTTTTGACGAAAACAAAAATATGCTTTCTATGGTAAAAACAAAGGGAAGCAATCATGAAAATCTTGAAGGCTCCTTTGACGAAGCAACCGATATCATCATGGAGGGCGTGACAAACCTTCTGAAAGAAAACAACCTTACGATTGATGATATCGAAGGCATCCTTATGGGGCTTGCAGGTATTGACCATCCTTTCCAGCACGATGCTACGGCAGAACTGCTGACAAAAAAAGGGCTTAAAAATTTCAGAATATACAACGACGGCTTTATCGTAACAAAGGCAGGTACTCCCGACGGTAAGGGTATCGGCTACAACTGCGGAACAGGTACATGCTGCAACTCTATCGACTCAGACGGTAATATGCTTCAGGTTGCAGGCTTCGGCATTCTTTCCGGTGACACAGGCAACGGTTACTGGATTGCTGAACAGACCTTTGCTTCAATCTACAGAGATATTTGCCTTAAAGCTCACTCTACGATGATGACCGATATTTTCTGTAAAAAGGTTGGCATCAATGCAACAGCAGAAGACTATCTTCCCTGTGTTACAAAGTTTGAAGAAACAGAGAGAGAGCAGTATTGTATGTATCTTACAGATACATTCTTTGAAGCCGCAAACAAGGGTGACAAAGCAGCTCTTGATATTACAGAGAAAATGGCTCAGGCAGGTGCAGACTGTATTTGTGCTCACCTTAAGCTGCAAAATTTCAAAGAAGACGCAGTCAATGTTGTACTTTCAGGTTCTATGAATGTTAAAATGCCAAATGAAATCTATCTTGGACTTCTTAAAGAAAAATGCGAGAAGACAAGCGGCAAAAAGCTCAATTTCATCAAGCTTACCGCTGCTCCCGTAACAGGCTGTATCAATTGGCTTCTTGAAGATAAATAACGAAAGGATTTGATATAAATGAAAGAAATTAACGTTACTGTTATCGGTTCAGGTTCAACCTACTGTCCCGAGCTTGTAGACGGTTTTCTCCAGAGACAGGACTCATTAAAACTCAAGAGACTTGTTCTTATGGACATTGACGAAAGAAAACGCACAATTGTAGGCAATCTCTGTGTGCGTATGATCAAAAATGCGGGCATTGACTGCGAAGTTGTTATGACAGATGATCTCGATTCAGCTCTTAAGGGTGCAGATTTCGTCGTTACACAGATTCGTGTAGGAAAGCTGCATTGCCGTTATCTGGACGAGCAAATTCCCGTAAAATATGACCTTATCGGTCAGGAAACAACAGGTATCGGCGGTTTCTTCAAGGCTCTTCGTA
>CAYVTA010000133.1:0-4715 GCA_964454355.1 uncultured Eubacteriales bacterium
CATGGCGAGATAGCTCAGTTGGCTAGAGCACACGGTTCATACCCGTGGTGTCGAGGGTTCGAATCCCCCTCTCGCTACTACCTAAAAAGTCTGGAATCCTTGAGAAATCAAGGGTTCCAGTTTTTTTGTTCTCTGTATTTATAGAAGATTTTTGATTACTTTTGATTACTTTTTGACTATAAGTTTTTGATGTTTAATCCCATATTTAAAATTCGTCGATTTTCTTCATTATCTCTAGTATCATAGAAGTAGTGATTAGCGGTTGTAAGTACCGATTTGTGACCGACTTCTTCACGAATTTTCTCAAAACTCATACCAGCATCCCTAAGCATGGATATATAAGTGCTTCTGATTTTGTGCAGAGACTTTTCTTTAATTCCCGCCATTCGACAATATCGACGGATACGTAAATCCATAGCACGATTGTGAATGCGTCCTTCTTTGTTGACAAAGAGCCATTCACTTTGTAATCCTTCCGTTTGATAAAAATCTTTTAATAGTTGAAGAATATATAAGGCATCGTCTGTAAGGTCAACAAATCGTTCGCCATATTCACCTTTCGTGTCACATTCTATAACAAGATGCTTTGATGTTGTTAAAGTCTCGAAATTAGCTGTATATTCCTGTTGTACACGTTCAAAACGACATACTTTGATGGTTTTAGCATCAAAATCGATATCAGACCATTTTAAGGCTACAATTTCGCCTATACGCATACCTGTTTGAAAAGTAAATAATACAGCAAGAGGAACGCAATATGGTTTCTCAGCGAAGTCGTCGAATGCAATCTTATTTATGTCTTTTGCTTCACTTTTGGAGAATACTTTGTCTTTGCTGTTTTTCTTCTTTGTATTATATAGACCAAGACTGCGTACATTGATTCTGTCAAACGGGTTTTTCTCAACATACTCCATTTCCATAGCATACTTGTATAATTGGTTAAATACGACGGAAAATTTACTATATGCTTTGTAGTTCATTTGGTGTTCTCGTATTTTTGTTTCAAGCCATATACGAAGTGTAGGAACGGAAATTTTCGATAAATCTTCATGAATTATAGGGTCATTTTTATAAAAACGATTATAGGTTTTAATATATGCGTTAACTGTCGTAGCACTTTGCGTAGCTTCCTTATATTTCATAAATTCAACATATATGTCATTGAAACTATAAGTTTTAAGAATATTCAGTTGTGCATGATAAAGTTCTAAAAGGTATTTTTCTAAGTCTCCTTTCTTTTTTCTTGCGATAGCTTTTCTCCCAGAAAGTTTTGTTTCATCCACAATGTAAGTATGCCATCTGTTGTCACTTTCGGAATAGAAGATATCGTAAGGATGCACCTTTTTTAATATTTTGTTCATTATAATGTCCTCCGTTAAGGACATTACATCACTTGAACTAATTATATCGCAATTGAGAAAAAAAGAAAGGGCATCCTTTGAAATAAGATTATCGTGTATCATTTATATCCCTCTGTTGGAAATGATTACGTTTATTCTTTTGGATTTCATCTTGTATTTGTAACTGATGATTTGTTTTTTGAATTGCCTTTTTAAAAAGAGATTCGTTGAAGGCTTTGCCATAGTGATTTTCTAATTTTTTGCGTACCGAGTTTTCCAATTGTTGTCTAAGTTCGGAACGATAATTCTGTACTTGTAGTAAGTCTTCGTTGGCAATAGTTTCTTTTGTTTTTACATATTGTGATGATAAATTATTTGTTTTATTTTCCAGCTTCACGATATTAGTTTTTAGTTTCTCATATGAAGCATAGCTTTGTTGATAGTTTTGTAATTCAGATTCTGTATGTTCATTTTTTTGAAGTTTTTCATATTCTTGCAATAGTTGTGATTTATAATAAATCTTTCGTTGCTTTAAGAATTGTTGTTGATATTTGTATCCTAGTATTTGAGCACGCAATAATTCTAGTTTTTGTGCTATTTGTTTAAATGTGTCTTGAGTGTGTTTATAAGCCTCTAGAATGGCTTCTTTCAGTTTTTGGATGATTTGGTTGTGTTTTCGGATGTCTCGGTTAATATCGCCAATATACGAGCGTTGGATGAGATGTTCTGGAACACCTTCACGTGTAAGTCTGTCGGCTTTGCGTTCTATGTTAGTGGCTTCGACTCCCATATGTACAGTTGGAAGTTCTTCTGTCCGTCCTTGATTTGCAAAAGAACGACTGTCTATTCGGATATTCGAATTTAAAGATTCAAATTTCTCGTTTACGATTTCTTCCCAACTTTTACGCCAATCCATCAAGGCATCCTTGCTGTTTAGATATTCTATGGTTGGATTTTTCCTACCATATGGAGTCGTTCGAGGTGTTTTGCTGATACGTTCTAAATTAAGCGTATCTCCTTCTGATTTTGTCAGCCATGTTTTTTGTTTGCCATCTCGATATTGATATTGCTTTTGCCATCCGTCCAGTTTAGCTTGCTTGAATTCGCTTGCGGTAAAGGTGCGTTCTTCTTCGTTGCGTTTGCAAATATATTCGATTTGACTTTTAGATTCGAATTTTCCTTCTGCATTGATTGGACGCATTGTCAATAAGATATGACAATGTGGATTCGGGAAAATCATTTGAGAAGAGTCTTTCACAATGTTGCCATCTTGGTCGCATGGCTGATTGCGATCATTGCGAAGTGGGGGATTATGAATAGCAAAATCTGCACATATCTCATGTGATGTAAAGTTATTTCCCACAAATTCGCGAATTAAATTGAGATGCTCATCATGAGATAGTTCCTTAGGAAGTGCAATCTCAATCTCGCGTGCTAATTGGCAAGTGGAGGACTTTTCCTGTTGCTCAACGGCATTCCATAATACAGACTGGTTGGAATATTCTGGTGGAGCATGAGCGGATAGGATAATCTCGGAATGTGTTACCCAGTTCTTTTTGGTGTAATCATGTGTCATGCCATCGTAGTCATTGGTTAGACAGGATGCCGAACGATATGCGGCAGTAGCTACGACAGAGCGACCGCTGTTGCGACCAATGATTTTTGTGGTTAAGTGGTAAATTGCCATATAATTCTCCTTTCGTGTTTTAAATCTCCTTCACTATAAGTATGAAAGATGAAAGTTGAATTTTTGGAGTTTTGGGTATTGGAATTCCATTCCTTTTAGGAATGGCGCACTTATACATCACTTTTTGTAAAAGCGATGGTGCGCTCTACCGAGGGTCACTTCCGTGAGAGTCTCCGACGGTTTCGCTTTGCGAAAGGTTCCCGTGCCAGTTGTCAGATTTAGCCATGTAATATTCTGCTATTTCCATGGCACGGAAGAGTGTCTCTTCAAACTCTGCATCTGACATTGATTCAGCGTTTGGAATTGCCTTTTCCACCATCGCCCCACGGACAATCAGTCTGTGGGTGCGTGCTTTGCGTTCGTGTTGTTTGTCGCGGTTTCGTTTTAGAGCGTCATAGTGTCGCTTTTGTAATTCTTCTTTTGATTCTCTTTTTTGCATGAAGGTTCTTCCTTTCGTGTGTTCACAATAAGATTTCTTTTGGCAAGTTGCATTTCAATGTTGCTTATGAGATAGTTAGAAGTTTTTTGTATCTGTGTTAAGGATGATTTGAGTTCCTTCATATCCTTGTCCGAACTCCATGCACTTACATAACCAAAACTGTATTCCGATGAGTCAATGCTGAAATGCTGACATACGATGTAAGCTACACTTTCCGCCTGTACTTCTCTGGTTCGGGAGTCGGGCACCCGTTCTCTGTTATCAGAGTTGTGCATTGTGGCATGAGCCATTTCATGGATGATGGTTTTAATCTGTTGTTCCTGTGGAAGTGTTTCTTTTACCGCAATATATTTATCTCTGTCGCTGTAATATCCATTTGCTTTTTTTAATGCTTTAAATTCGATAGGTACTGGGCTTGCATCACGCAAAGCATCTACAACAGAAGAAAAGTCCGCAACTTCCTTTGTGAGTTCTTTGGCAATGGTTGGAAGTTCTTTTCCTTCGGTCTGTGAGATATCATATACATGAGTAACGCGGAAAGAAGTAGTGGTAATGGTTTCCTTGTCCTGTATCTGTTTTCCATACTTGTTGAGGACTGGGTTTCCTGTGGATTTGTCGACACGTGGTACAAGAATCTCTTTTTGCTTTTTGACGGGGGCAAGTATCTGAATGCCTTTTTCACCGTGTTTTACTTTACGTTCGAAATTAGTCTGCCAAGTTTTATAACCAGCGACATAGGATGCTTCAGGGCATTGGTTTAGAATTAGAACACAGTTAGGAGCACTATAGTTGTAAAATTTAGACATTGTACGAAGATACTCCTTGTATCGTTCACTTTCATAAAGTTTTGTTACGCCTTCTTCGAGTTGTTTGATTATTTTGTGAGTGTCATTGGAATATGTAGTCATATTCATCCTCCTGTTGAAAAATATTTTTTACATAATAAGTATGAAAGATGAAAAGTGAATTTTTGCTTCATATACAATCAAATAAAGCACAGAAAGTCTTTTACTGTCTGTGCTTTTTAAATGGTTATTCAGTTGTATGAAATTCTAAATTGTTTAGTTCTATTTCCAACTCATCGAGGGAAACTGGACTTTCATCCCATTCCAATAAACTATTTTGTTCTGTAGACGTCAGAGGTGGTGGCGTAGGTGCCTGTTTTATCGGTTCTGGTATTACAGGTGGATTTGCCTCTTTGGTACGATTGTTTTTCGTAAGTTTTTTATGCAGAGCGAAAAAATACTTG
>CAYVTA010000134.1:0-4611 GCA_964454355.1 uncultured Eubacteriales bacterium
AACCGTGTCCTTATGGACCTCACTCCCAAGCCCATCGGCACAATTGAGTGGGAATGATACCCCAACACGAAGAAATGGCTATATATAAGGGTTTCTCAAACTGAAAGACCCCTATTGACTACCAATTGACTACACTATCTGAAAATCAGGAGTTTTTTAAGTAAAATTCCTGATTTTTTTACATCTTTCTTAAAATATTATCGTTGTGACGAAATGATGTGAACGGGTACAAAACTATCGTTGTGACGATAGTTCACATAAGGAGTGAGTGAGAGATGGAAAAAGCTTACAGTGAATTATACTTGGATGATGCAATGCTGAATCTCGGAGATATGATTGATTATGCAGTATGTGATTTAGGTTTTGAACCTGATAAATTCTTCGGTTGGTTCATTTCTTCGGGTATAGCTTCTTGTTTCGAAAAAGGTAACCCAAAATATGTAGGCGGAATGTCAGGTTATGAGCTTGCAGATGCAGTTCTCAGAACGACCAATGTTTCTTATGAAAAGAAAGAGCCTTCATATTCTGATTTCAAGGGCAGAGAATACTGGGCAGGATGGATTCTTGCATATTATCAGTGGCATACGAAGAAAAGATTTAAAGATATGGTAAAAGACGGTCTTACCCTATCAACCGTATTTTCAATGTATATACTTCACGAAGCAGATGTCAGCAAATTTGTAGAAACTGCAAATAAAGTCATTGAACAGCATAAAAAGAACCGCAAAGCAAAGCTTAGTGAAATCCGAAAAGCAAGAGGATTCACCCAACAGCAGTTAAGCGAAGCTTCCAGTGTTTTCCTTCGTATGATTCAGCTTTACGAACAGCGCCAGAACGACATCAGCAAAGCTCAGGTGAATATTGTTCTCAACCTCGCAAAAGCCCTCGGATGTTAAATCGAAGATATAATAGAATAAAAATATACCGACTGAATCCGAATTGATGGAATCAGTCGGTTTTTATTGTTATAAAGTGCAAAACACAATAATACGCACTGAAATAACTATACTATTTATATATAATACGCGCTGAAATAAGTATGCCATTCATATATAATACGCACTTTACGGCAAAAAAGTGTTTGTGAAGGATATTTTAGGTGTTTATAATCAGATATCGGTATTTATTGTTTTGCTGATATACAGATGTTTTGATATAAAATATAGTTTTAACTCGATTTTATGTTGCAAAAATCCGATTTGATTGTTATAATATTAAGTGGAATATATTATTTAAGAGGTGTACTTATGGCAGTCAGTTACAAAAAACTCTGGAAACTCTTAATCGACCACGATATGAAGAAGAAAGACCTCGCAAAGGTCGCTGATATCAGCAATTACACAATCACAAAAATGAGCAAGGGTGAAAATGTCACAGTAGAAACCCTCGGCAAAATCTGTGCTGCATTAAACTGCGGTGTCGATGATATTATGGAATTTATCCCTGAAGAAAATTAATGAGGTGTAGATATGGCTATACTTGAAAATAAATTAGGTATCACTTCTGCTCCCGAACTTGCAGAGGTTGAAGAAAGAATCAGTAAGAAAAAGGCAGTGGAGCTTTTTGAAAGCGGTATGCTCGATGAACTCGAAGCAGGAAAAACAGCTTCACTTCAGGCAATTCATAAATATCTTTTTGATGAGATTTATCCGTTTGCTGGAGAAATCCGCACAGTGAATCTATCAAAGGGTAATTTCCGTTTCGTGCCCATAATGTATCTTGAGGTTGCATTGCAGAATATTGAAAAAATGCCTCAGTCAACATTTGATGAGATTATTGAAAAATATGTTGAAATGAATGTTGCACATCCGTTCCGTGAAGGTAACGGCAGAAGTACACGAATCTGGCTTGATTGCATCCTGAAAAAGGAGCTCGGCAAAGTAGTTGACTGGAGTCAAGTAGATAAAGAAGAATATCTTTCAGCTATGGAGCGCAGTCCGATTAAGGACCTTGAGATTAAACACACTCTTAAAAATGCCCTGACAGATAAAATCAACGACCGTGAAGTTTTCATGAAAGGTATCGACCATAGCTACTATTACGAAGGTTATACCACATTCAAAACAGAAGAGTTATAAAATATATGTGTAAAAAGGTGGAATATACAATGTCATCGAATAATTTATCAAACAATCAATTGTTATTAAAAGAATGTATAAGTCAAGATTTTTCAGAATCAAACTCTCATTCTGATATCTCGGATTATTTTGAATTTTTTGCAGCTTCACAAGTATTGAAAAATTATAATATGAGTGACGATGAATTGGATGATGGACTTACTGGTGGAGGGTTAGATGGTGGATGTGATGGAATATATATTTTTTTAAACGGCAATTTAATCTCATCTGACCAAATTGAAAGTTTAAGTGCACCTAAAGGCTCTTCATTGACACTGGCAATAGTTCAAGCAAAGAACACATTTTCATTTAAAGAAGATGCATTAATGAAATGGAAAACAGTTTCAGAAAATTTATTAAGCATGTCAAATTCATTAGATTCATTTAAACAAAGATATAACGAGTCTACAATAGAGTCATTTGGTATGTACAGAGATATTGTAACTAAATTGATTCGATGTCAACTCAAGTGTACAATACACTATTATTATGTCACGCTTGCTGCGGAATTGCATCCAAATGTTCAACAGCAAGCTGATGAATTGATTAACATTGTAAAAAAATTCTATCCTGCAGCTAATGTAAAAGTTGATTTTGTTGGAGCTGATAAACTCATGGAGTTGTATAATGCAGACAGTGAAATCAGCATTAATTTGGAATTAGCTGACCAGCCAATTGCACTCGGTAAAAAAGCGGATTATGTAGCATTAATAAATTTGTCAACGTATTTTAAATTTATTACAGATGAAACAGGATTACTAAGAAAAAGTTTTTTTGAAGCAAATGTTAGAGATTATCAAGGACATAATTCTGTTAATAGCAGTATCGCAGAATCCTTACATAATGTTTCTGAAGAGGATTTTTGGTGGTTAAATAATGGAATTACAATACTTGCAAGTAAAGTTACACCTGTAACAAATAGAGAACTTTTACTTGTTAATCCAGAAATTGTTAATGGACTTCAAACATCAAATGAAATATATAATTATTTTAATTCTCACATAGAGTTATTAAATACTGAAAGTCGAAATGTTTTAGTGAGAATTATTGTGCCAGAAAGTGAAGAAGCAAGAGATAATATAATTTTTGCTACTAATAATCAAACTAATATTCCAAAATCATCATTAAGAGTTACTGATACAATACATCTTCAGATAGAAATGTATTTTAAAAGCAGAGGCTTGTATTATGACCGAAGAAAAAACTATTATAAAAATCAGAAGAAAAAATCAAGTGAAATTATTGGTGTTTCTTTTCTTGCACAATGTCTTATAAGTCTTATTTTAAGAAAACCAGATTATGCACGTGCAAGACCCTCAACATTATTAACGGATGATTCGACATATAAGACTCTTTATGAAGATAATCAAGAGCTAAATGCATATTACAATATTGCACTGATTGGAAAAAATGTTCAACAGCATTTAAAATTTGTTTCAGATATGACACCAGCAGAGAGAAGTGATATTTTGTTTTATTTGCTTTATGCAATTGTTGCAAAAAAAATTAAACAAGAAAAATATTACATTTCCTGACATGGTTTCTTTTGATGTTAGTCAAATTACTTCTCAAGAAATTGAAGATATCAGACTGTCGGTTTATTCAAAATATAAATCGTTGGGCGGAAATGGTAGGGTTGCAAAAAGTTCAACATTTATTGATGAAATCGATGCAATATTAGGATTATAATTTTTGATTATTAACTTCCTATAATTATTATTATGCGGAAGCAATAAAGGAGGACGTATTATGAGTCCCGTGTTAAACAAAAAACAAATGACAGAAGAAGATATCAAGCTTCAGTACATAACCCCAGCCATCCAAAACAAGTGGGGACTTGACCGTATGACTATGGAAACACGTATTACCGACGGTCGCATTAACCTTAAAGGCAATCTTGTTGCAAGAGAAAAGCCTAAAAAAGCTGACTATGTTTTATATCTCAACAAATACAAACCTATTGCTATCGTTGAGGCCAAAGATAATAATCATTCAGTTTCATATGGTCTTCAGCAGGCAAAAATATATGCACAAATGCTTGATGTTCCTTTTGCTTTTAGTTCAAATGGTGACGGTTTCCAGGAATATGATTTTCTCACAGGATTAGAGAGAACACTATCTATGGATGAATTTCCGAGTGTTGATGAATTGACAGCCCGTTGGGAAGCACAAGGCATAACTGATGATGAAAAGAAAGTTATTGCACAGCCTTACTATTCAAGTCAGAACACTTATGCCCCTCGTTATTATCAGCGGAATGCCATCAATCGTACTGTTGAAGCAATTGCAAAAGGACAAGACCGTCTTTTGCTTGTTATGGCCACAGGCACGGGAAAAACCTATACAGCCTTTCAGATAGTGTATCGTCTGTTAAAGAGCAATCTGAAGAAAAAGGTATTGTATCTTGCAGACAGAAACATTCTTGTTGACCAGTCTATACAGCAGGACTTTTCACCACTTGAAAAGACAATACATAAAATCAATTTTGCAAAGG
>CAYVTA010000135.1:0-4610 GCA_964454355.1 uncultured Eubacteriales bacterium
GATTTTATGCGGCAAAGAAATTAGGCTTTGAAATGATACCTGCTTTCATTTATGAGCTCACCTATGAAGAGGCTGTTATTGCAATGGTAGATGCTAACTTGCAGAGAGAGCACATTTTACCCTCTGAAAAGGCGCACGCATACAAGATGAAATTAGATGCTCTTAAGCACCAAGGTCAAACTTCTGCCCAAGTTGGGCAGAAGTGGTCAGTTGAACAGGTTGCGGAAGATTCACCCGACAGTAGAAGTCAGGTTCAGAGATATATCAGATTAAACAATCTCATCCCCGAACTGCTTGATCTTGTTGATGAAGAACGAATTGCATTTACTCCTGCGGTAGAGCTTTCGTATCTAAATGAGGTGGAACAGGCTGATTTGGTTGAAGAAATCCGTGTTTGTGATGCTACTCCCAACTTATCTCAGGCTCAAAGGCTTCGTGCAATTAGCAGAGAAGAAGGGTTAACACCTGAGAATATAGGTGATATCTTGGCTGAGGAAAAAGCGAACCAAAAGCCTACAGTAAAATTCTCAGTAGAGAAGTTACAGAAGGTTGCTCCAAAGGTAAAAGAAAGTGACCTTGAAAACTTTGTTATGAAAGCCTGTGAGCATTATTATAGATACCTTCAGCGACAGCGAAACAGGGATGCGAGGTGATACGGATGAAAAAATTAATGATTAAACCCTCGCTCGTTTCAAGAAAAGGCAAAGGTAGAATAAAAACTGATATTCCCGTTGATTTTATGGAGTATGTAATTCCTCAGCCTGATGAAATAAAGCAAACGGAAGAATTTCACATTATACCTGATGAAATTAAAGTTTCCGAAGAAATACACGGTATTGTTTATGATGTAACAGGTGTATTTGACGGTAGGTTAAATAAATCTATATTACAGCAATTTAAGGAAATTATACTGTCGGAACAGCTCGCATAAAACCACACATTAGTTAAATGACAGCCGGGCATTGTATAATGATAACACCTAATGCAATGCTCGGCTTCCGGAAAGGAGTTATAATTATGGCAAAGAAAGCCGAGAAAAATATAAATGAGAAAATAACAGCATTATACTGTCGCTTATCGGTTGATGATATAAGAGATAAAGATAAGGATAAAGATTCCGAATCCAACAGTATCACAAATCAAAAGAGAATTCTTTCTGACTATGCCAAAAAGCACGGATATAAAAATACAATGTTCTTTGTTGATGACGGTATCTCAGGCACAACTTTTGACAGACCTGATTTTCAGCGTATGGAACGTATGATAGAAACAGGTGAAATAGGTACAGTTATAGTAAAGGACTTATCCCGTTTCGGACGTGAGCATATACTGTTCGACCACTATACTCAGGTACTTTATCCGTCTTTAGGTGTAAACTTTATATCTATCCAGGAGAATGTTGAAACAATAAGCGGTAAAGGTACAGAAATGATGCCATTCCACAACCTATTCAACGAGTGGTACGCCTCCCAAACAAGTAAAAAAATACGTCAGGTATGGCAATCAAAATCTGATAACGGAGAAAGAGTTTCAGCAAGAATACCTTACGGTTATAAAAAGGATAAAGACAATCCTAAACAGTGGGTGATTGATGAGCCTGCAGCTAAAGTCGTCAGATATATTTATCAGTTAGCTCTTGAGGGATTAGGCGTAAGAAGAATTGCCCGCAGACTTGAGGATGAAGAAATACTTACGCCAACTGCATATTTCCATTCAATAGGACGAAAAACAAGAAATCCGTTAACAACCGAATATGCTTGGGCCGAACCAAGCATTGAGCATATGCTGAGTAATATGCAGTACACCGGTTGTACGGTTAATTTCAAAACCACAACCGTCAGCTACAAGGTTCATAAAACAGTGCACAACGATGCTGAAGATTGGGTTATCATACCAAATACGCAGGAGCCTATTATTGATATGGACACTTGGGAACGAGTTCAGGAAATAAATAAACACCGCCGCAGGAATACTGCGACGGGCAGACAGAGTATATTTTCAGGATTGGTATACTGTGGAGATTGTGGTTCGAAATTATATTTTTGTGCCGCAAAAAGTGTAAAAGAACATCAGGAATTCTTCCGTTGCTCTGCTTACAAAGAAAACAGAGGTACTTGTTCAATTCACTATATCAGAAATGTAGTGTTAGAAAAGATGGTATTAAGTACTATCCGTGAAGCGGCAGAATATATCTCGGAATATGAATACGTGTTTCTTTATTTGTTCTCAAAACAGCACAAACTTAGTATTGCTAACAACCTCAGAGAAGCTAAATACGAGCTTGAGAAAAATAAGAAACGCATACAGGAGTTGGATAAACTTATTGAGGCAGTATTTGAGCAAAATGTTCTTGGCAAATTACCTGACGAGCGTTATAACCGTATGCTAAATAACTATGAAAAAGAGCAAAAGGATTTAATACAAAAGGTTGAGGAAACCGAGAAGCTTATCAATACCGCACAGCAAGAAAATATTGATGTCAGAAATTTTATTTCTAATATCCGTCAATGTACCGATTTGAAGGAGCTGACACCTGCTATTGTTAATAAACTGATTACTAAAATCGAGGTTTTTGACAAAGTTATAGGTGAAGACAGCAAAAAGTATGTACCTATAAAAATACACTTTGTGGGAGTAGGTGTTATGCAGTTTCCTGATGCTGAAATGTTAGAAAAAACTAAAGAAGAAATAAAAGCCAACGCCAAAAGAGCTTCGTAAAATGAAAACACGGTGTAGCCGTAATTGACTACACCGTATCTTTCACCTCAACTGTCCTCTGCTATGTCAAGCAGAAACTTGTCGGATTTTGGTGCGAGTGTTCATAAGGGATTATATCATAAGCGTCAATATTTTCCATACTTGTGAAGCCAATCCATCAATCCCGAATGAGCCGAGGAAATAAGGTCCGATAAGAATACCTGCAATAAGATATGCAGTAACTGCAGGTAGCTTAACTAATTTAGCAACTCGTAAAAGCATAAGTCCTGCCAACAATGCAATAAACAAAATAATGTTTCCATAAAAAATCTGCCTCAAACATATAAATTAAGCGTTTTATTTTTAGCACTTGAAATATAGATGTGCAATAATCAAAGTGGCATTTAAGGATATGATTTCAATAGTTTTTGGGTGGACATGACACTGTGACAAATAAAAAAGAGAAATCTACCGAAATGATTCCTCTTTTTTATACGGATGTGGATAAGCAATTAACTAAATCAAGTATTTGTCCACAAGAATATTAATATTTTTTATCATTAGTAGTATGTTTACTATAATTATTTTAAATAACACTTATAGTAATCAAACTTGTCGTTTTCTTTGTATAATTCTATAGATTCGGTTTTTAATTCTGAATAAGGAATATATAAATCAGATAAACTACCTCCGCTAGTCATTTGAACAGTATTAGTACCATTATGTGTAAATCTGTCTAATATTCTTATTGCATATCCATTTACTGTAAGTGTATCATTATCTAAAATTGTGCATGTACCTGCCGCCTCCGTTGAGTAAGCTCCGTTAACATAATACGAACTCATAATCACTTGGTTTTGGTCTGGATAAAACTCCCAAATAGCGGTTCCTTCTTGAATAATAACATACAACCCAATGTCATCTTCAAAAATGGAATCCCCATTATCATTTGATTGAATTTCTATCAACTTATTTCCCCATTCGCTAATGTTTAAAAAGCCTATTTTTATTGAAGAAGATGTTTTGGTTGTGTTTTCTAACTGATTTTGTTTATTATTGGTTTCCTCATTTTTGTAATCTGTAGTTTTAACATCAATGTCGCTTAATTTGCTCCACTCAAAGTTACTGATAGAAGAAAGCGAACAAAATCTTCCGTTTACCTCTAAAAGATTTTCTGTATTTACCGGATTCTCAACCTCTATATAATATTCCGAACATTCTTTATTATTGTTATCATCATAAAAATATCTTATCACAGAATAACTTGTTGTCATATTTGTTTCAGCATCAATATCTGTGATAGTTATTTCACTTTCTGTACATAAACCGTTTGTATATGTTAAATCATAATCGCAAATTCGGGAATCTCTTTTTTCTTTGCTTTGAGTTATTGTGTAATACGTTCTAATTACATTTCCTTTTTCATCATATTCAAAAGTAGTGTTAAATAAAACGGAAGTTACGGCATTTTCAGAAATACAGTTTCCTTCACTATCATATGCATAAGTATAATAAGTTTCTCCTGAAGAAACGGTTTCTTCAGATTGGTACTTCTCTTGTTTAGTTTTTAAATAACATTTCCGTTACTGTCGTACTTATAATCAGTACACGAAAAATTTATCAAACCAACATTACCGTGTTCTCCTATAAGTCGTCCTGATTCGTCATACTCATAATAGCATTCATAAGTATAGTCTTCGTTAACGGATTCTTGTTTTTCATGAACTAGCAACCATTTTTCGTTTTCATTGTCTGTCATTTGTGATGAATTGCAGCCTACTAATGCAGTTAAGAGCATTGTCATGATTACAACAGTGCAAATTGTGTGTGTGAGTTTTTTTCATATTTTCCTCCATATAATAAAAAATAGTCTACGACAAATCAACACCCCAACCCCTCAATCTTTGAGGGGC
>CAYVTA010000136.1:0-4560 GCA_964454355.1 uncultured Eubacteriales bacterium
TCCACGGCACAAGGCCGTGTACTGGCTACACTTCGGTCAATGCGAGCATTGACCTCGTTAGTCGGGACTTGCGTCCCTCCCTTTTTTGTCGTTATAACTTTTGTGGATGGTTGAATGCTTTTCCGCTATGTCCAGGTCAATGGGGTAATTCCTCCTTGTGCAAAATAGAGAAGGATGTCCCTCGCAAAGGAACATCCTCTCACTTATAGGAGAAATACGCGGCAAATTCGGAACTGTTTTTGTCGTTTTGAGAAAATTTTCTTTAGTTATCCAAAAGTCTGTGCTATACTGGTGC
This sequence comes from uncultured Eubacteriales bacterium, assembly GCA_964454355.1. Classification (GTDB taxonomy): domain Bacteria; phylum Bacillota; class Clostridia; order Oscillospirales; family Acutalibacteraceae; genus UBA1081. The sequence goes on from CAYVTA010000136.1 coordinate 296, forward strand.
TGGAAAGCGAGGTGATGGGCATGGAAAAAGAAGAATACTGGGTCGATAATGTCTTCGATGAGAACGGTGATGAGCTGACCGATGATGATCTGGAAAGGCAGCTGGCAGCAGAGCAGCGGCTGATGGAAGCCATGCCCGTGCCTGATCACGCTCCGCAGACAGAAGCAGAAGTGTTCCGCCGCCGACTGAAGCGGGAGATGCAGGCAGAGGCACTGCACCGCCTGGAGCTTGCCGCCCGAACGACTGCGGACTATGCCGAAGTGACCGACTGGTGGGACAGGCTTGACCAGAACCGCGAACGCCGCGAGCGTGTTTATGAGGTGCTGCGGGGCGACGTCCCCATGGAATACCAGATGTCCGAGGATAGCATGGTTTTCCCTCGCTGGATGAACAGCCCCACCTACCGGCAGATCAGCCGGGGCAATTTCCTGGACTATTACGCCAACTGCCTGTTTGAAATGCACGACCTGACGGCGAAGGACTACATCCGTGAGATCGTGGTGAACCTGAAGCTGGAGCACAAGGAAATCCTGTATTTTCTGGGCATCCGCCTGTACAGTGCAAAGAAACTGGCAGAGCTGCGTGGCCAGACAGACCGCAACATCCGCAAAGTACGGGATGTGGTGAAGCGGAAGATTCACAAGAAGCTCTACGCCGCCCTGCTGGCACAGCGGGAGCGTGGTGCTTCCCTGACGCTGCAGGAAAAGGAATTTATGAAAGCATACGAATCAATTCACCAACAGGAGGTGCGGCATGGATAAGATTTTTGAGCATCTCAGCTCCAGCTGGATACGATATTTTGATTATGAATGGCGCACCGCCAAGGATGGGCATGAATACCTGACGCCCACCGCCGAAGCAGGCGTCAGACCCTATGACCCGCTGAAACAGGCTGACCAACTGCTGCTGGACGCGCTGAACATCGGCTTGCAGAGTATGCATAAGGCTCCGAAGGACAAGCTGAAGAATCTGATCCGCGAGTTTGCCTGTCAGTATGGCCTGCTGGGACTGATGACCGCGCTGCCTACCACCAGCAAGTTTCTCAGCTACCAGCAGGTGTACTTTCCAAAGAATCCATTCATTCGGGAAGAGGTCATGAACACGCGGGCGTATCTGAACTACTTCTTTCCCTTCACTCCTGTTCCGCTGACCATTCATCCTGGCGGCGACACCATTGATCTGCCTGACCAGACTTCGTTTGCCATCATGATGACCTATCACAACGAGCCAGAAGCGATGGCTCTGTCCTTCATGCGGGGCTACAGCGAACGGTATGAGTGGCTGATCTCCATCTTCCGTGACTGGGCATTTACCTTTGTGAGCGCGTTCCTGTATTACAAGGATAAGGAGCTTGCAAAAGATCCGGAGCAGCTGCGGCTGTACCAGCGTGGCATCGCTGCCTTTGAGGGCAATGCGCCTACCTATCACATGGAGCTTCGGGACAAGCCCACCATCGTGTGGGACTTCCACTCCCTGCTGGCAGGCATCAAGCTGATGCTCTCTTTCCGTCTGACAGACGACCAGCATCCTCTGCGGCTGTGCGAACAGTGCCAGCGGGCGTTCATCGGAAAGCGGAAGGACTCCAAGTTCTGTTCGACGGAGTGCAGGAGAAAGTGGACGGCGGAACATACGGAACAGTAAGCAGACGTAAAAGCAACGAAATACCATTTGCACATACGGGAGGAATATCATGAACCTGTTTTCCCGAAAGAATCTGGCACCATACACCGTATCAACATTTTCATGCAGCCGGGATCACCTGACCATATGCGGCACGGAATATCGCCCCGCAGGAGAAAACCTGCCGGTCGCTATCGTATGCCATGGATTTATGGCGTGGCAGGATACGGTTCGCCAGTATTGCAAAGCTCTGGCGGAACAGGGTTACTGTGCCTATTGCTTTGACTTTTGCGGGGGCAGCGTCCTCAGGAAAGGCAAAAGCAGCGGCAAAACCACCGATATGTCGGTGCTGACGGAGGTTGCAGATCTTGAGGCGGTAGTCACCCATGTGCGGAGTTTGCCGTATACCGGCAACAAACTGCTGCTCATGGGATGCAGTCAGGGCGGCTTTGTGGCAGCACTCACAGCGGCAAAGCATCCTGAATGGGCTGACAGACTGGTGCTGTTTTATCCGGCACTGTGTATCCCGGATGATGCCCGTGCGGGCAAGATGATGTTTGCGAGGTTTGACCCTGTGAACATTCCGGAGGTCATTAACTGTGGCCCCATGAAGCTGGGACGCTGCTATCCTGCGGATGTTATCAACATCGACCCTATTGCAACAATCCGCAACTATGACGGTCCTGTCCTGATCGTCCATGGCACAAAAGACAAGATCGTCCATCCCGACTATTCCAGGCAGGCTGCCGATGCGTATGCTCATGCGCAATTACACCGGATTGAGGGCGGTGCCCACGGCTTTGGACGGAAGCACGATGCAGAGGCAATCACATATTTAAAGGCGTTTTCTTCTGATAACCGCGATTAAGCTATCGTGATTCTCAAAACCAAGTTGACATAATGCACCCATTGGGTGTATTATGATTCTGTGAGGTGATGACCATGACCATTCGTGAGATGAGAGCTTCCCTGGGCAACACGCAGGGTGAATTTGCCGCCCGTTACAACATCCCGTTCCGTACCGTTCAGAATTGGGAGGCCGGTGTACGCAATCCGCCGGAGTATATCATGGATCTGCTGGAAAGCCGCGTCCGGGCCGATTTGGTCAACCGCAGAACGGTGGAATTACCCAAGTATAATCCGCAGAAGCGCGACCTGCCCAAGCGCCGGGATTATGTAGGAGCAATGGCATGGCTGAAGGCTGTCCGCGATTGCCTTGGCGAGAAGATCGTTTTTGCATTGGACGAGGCGCTGATGTGCCAGGGGCATTTCGGTGGCCGCAGCGACGAGTATCTGGTCTGGGTGTATGGCGATGATGCTGTTACCCAGTACAATGGCGTAGTCGTGCTGGGCAATCAGGTGAGCCCGCACAGCATCAAGGAACGCAACGGCCTGCTGTATACCGACTTCAACAGAACCCTATCTGATGCGCTGGCAAACGAAGCTATTCTGGATATGCAAGGCATCACCGAGGCAATCAGCAAGTATTATTACCGCAACGGCGAAAGCTTCGACGGGCTGGCCGTTGCACCGGAGTATCAAGCAAAGTTTGACCGGCTGGCTGAAGAAGCCATTGATTATTATGGAAACTGAGGAGGTGGCGTGTGATGACCATTACGACTGAAGAAAGACTGATGTATCGGGTGATGAAAGCCATCTATGACAGCGGCATTCCCGTCAGCTTCAAGGGCTCCATGGTGCTGAAAGCCTGTCTGCTGGAAGCTGGCTATACCGAAGAAACACGCCATACCGTGGACATTGACGGCAACTGGAACTCCGATACGCCGCCGTCAGCTGATCAGATGGTGGAATCCTTGCAGGATGCCATCCGGAAGCAGGGCCTTGATTTGGAGGTCAGCATCTATCGAATGTACGGCGAGGGCCGTTCTGCTGGCTTTGAGCTGACTGACAGAGATACCGGGGAAGTCCTGTTCTCCATGGACATTGATGTGAACCGCCCCATCCCTCCGACAAAAATGTATGTAGTGGAGGGTCTGCACTTCCGGGGCGTGGCTCCCGCCCAAATGATCGCCGACAAGATTTCTGCCGTTTCCAGCGACAAGGTTTTCAGAAGGATCAAGGATGTCGTTGATCTGTATTACCTCTCCAAGGTTTTCGATTTTGACAAGGAAGATGTTCTACAGCGGCTGAAAGACAGCGGCAGGGAGCTGGGGAACTTCCACGGCTTTCTCCACCGGCGCGGTGAACTGGAACATTCCTATGAGAAATTCCGTTTTGTGGGCGATGTGGATAAGCCGCCGTTTGAGGATGTGTATCGCGCTGTAAAGAGATATATCAAAACGATCCTGCCCAAGGAAAGAAGTTTGGAATGTGGACGATAAACTTGAATTTGCATGAGGAGTTTTCATGTTGAAACAACAGATTATCAGTCGGTTTCCAGGAATAAGTTGTGCCTATATGGATGCAACAGGAAAAGAAACTACAGAGCATTACGGTGTTTCTGATAAAGAAAAGAATATATCAGTTGATAATGATACTATCTTTCCGGCATGTTCTATGTCAAAGTTTGTCACCGCTATATGTTTGGTGAAATTACATGAGAGAAAAGTGATTGACATAGATGCATCAGTGAACGATTACTTGCACCCCTGGAAATTACTTACGATGGATGGGGCGAAAGCGAC